>NZ_CP134494.1:567500-867500 GCF_031759225.1 Mesobacillus jeotgali | reverse complement strand
AAGGAGATATCCCTGACCATCACCCTTGTATCCGGTACCTCAGCTGTGAACTCCTTCTCCATGATTTCCATAGCCCTTGTTGACTGGGCATCTTCTGGCAAATAGTCCACCATATTATAATTGACCGACACAAAAAATTGCGCCACCGTTGAGATTAACGTAAATAAAACAAACGCAATCACAACAGCTTTCTTATGTTTTATGACTATTTCAGCAATACTTCTCATTCTTCAACCTCACTTGAGTCTTTTGCCATTTCACTTTATCATTATATAAACACCGTGTTGTCTATTCAACAAACAGTTGGGCAAATAACGTGCAATAAACAACATAAAGTTTAGTTCTGTTGCTTAACTCAATATTTTACAGATAAAGGAAGTTTTAATAAAATGGACAGACGAAAAAAGTATACCAGGATGGTTCTTAAGGAAAGTCTGATGAACTTATTGAAAAACAAACCGATTTCCAATATCACCATAAAAGAAATCTGTGAGCTCGCCGACATCAATCGCTCCACATTCTATTCTCATTATTCCAGTCAATATGACCTGTTGAATGCAATCGAAGAAGAATTCATTGAAGACATGGTCGCGACGCTGAGCCAATATAATTTTTCCGAAGAAGAAGAAGCTTTGAAGATGACAGAGAAGATTCTTGAGTATATTGCCCTGAAAAGCGATGTATGCCAGACACTTTTAAGTGAAAACAGCGATATCCATTTCCAGAAAAAAGGCATGATGATCACCCAGGAATTCATCTTCAAAAACTGGATCTCCGACATCCATTTTGACCGTGAGACCTTCGAATATATCAATATTTTTGTTGTCAGTGGATGTATTTATGTAATAAAAAACTGGGTGGAAAACGGCATGAATAAAACACCTAAGGAAATGGCAGAGATACTCAACAACTTTATCAACAAAGGATTATCAAATATACGATAAAGCGCCAGCCTAGATCCAGGCCGGCGCTTTCATTATTTCAGCACAAGTCTCGTGACGCTCTCAATCTGTGAAGTGTGAGGGAACATGTCGACTGGCTGGATGTATTCAACTTTATACTTTGAACTCAATGTCGTGATATCCTTCGCGAGCGTTGAAGGATTGCAGGATACATACACAAAGGTTTTAGGCTGGATTTTCAGGACGGTCTTGAGGAATTCCTCATCGCAGCCTGTTCTCGGCGGATCGACGACGATCACATCGGGACGCCACCCTTCCTTCAACCATTTCGGAAGCAGTTCCTCCGCTTTGCCCAGATAGAATTTGGTATGCTTAACGCCGTGTTTCTCTGCATTCTTTTTGGCATCATCGATGGATTCAGGTATAACATCCATTCCCCGGACCTCGCCAGCCTGATTGGCCATCCACAAACCAATCGTTCCAACCCCGCAATACGCATCCACCAGCTTTTCCCTGCCTGAAAGCATGGCGGCTGATTTCGCTTCATTATAGAGTTTTACCGTCTGTTCTGGATTAAGCTGGAAGAATGTACGAGCAGACAATTCAAATTGCAGGTCGCCCAGTGTTTCCTGGATAAAATCGCTGCCTTCCAGTGTTGCAGTTTCGTTTCCGAAAATGACCGAAGTTTTTTCTCCATTGACGTTTTGGACAATCGAGTTCACCTCAGGCAGCCGCTTCTTGATTTCCTGGATGATGATGTCCTTTTTCGGCAGTTCTTTCTTCGTCGTAATCAGTACGATCTGGAGCTCTCGGGTCTGTACTCCCGTTCTCGCCACGATCGTGCGCACAATTCCTTTATGCTTTTTCTCATTGTAGATTGGGATCTTCAAATCCTGAAGAATGCCTTTTACAACCTCAGTAGCTTTTGTCGTTGCAGGATGCTGGACAGCACACTGTTCGATATTGATCAGGTTATGGGAGTTCAGGCCATACAATCCGGCAAGTATCTTACCATCCTTTTCGCCAACCTGGAACTGGCTCTTGTTCCGGTAACCCCATGGATTCTCCATTCCAATCGTGTTTCGGATATCAAGACTATCAATTTTCAGCTTTGTATGGCGCTCTAAAGCCTGGATGACAATATCACGCTTTTCATTGAGCTGCTGATCATAGCGCAAATGCTGAAGCTGACATCCTCCGCACTGATCATATACCGGGCACAGCGGCTTGATGCGATGCTCAGATTGTTTACGGATCTTCTTGATTTTCGCCTCAGCAAACTTAGGATGGACTTTCGTCGCCTCCGCAACAATCTCCTCACCTGGCAAGGCCCCCGGCACGAACACCACCTGGCGCTTGAAATAGCCGACACCCTCACCATTGATGCCAAGACGCTTGATTGTCAGGGGAAAGGTCTGTTTCAACTCCAACTTTGCGGTTTGCTGGTCTTTTTGCGATTGCTGGCCATTTTTCTTATACGTGGCTTTGCTTTTTGGGCCTTTGTTAGGCTGCGTATTGCTTTGGGGACCTTTTTTGGTATGTTGCACAATTTTTGATTGTTGCTCTTTTTTGACATGCTGTTCTTTTTTCATAAAACTTCACTCCAATTATTCAATGCTTCTCCATAAATAGAGCGAAGCATAGCTTAAATAAGGATTCCATGGTTCCTTAAACTTTTCCATCTGCGCTGGAGTCGGTTTTCCCTCCAAATTGAAGTACTTCTTCAGGGCATTCTGGATGCCGATATCACCCATTGGGAACAAATTCGGCCGACCGAGTGCAAACATCAAAAAGTTTTCGACCGTCCATGGGCCGACACCGCGGATTTTTATCAATTCTCTAGCGACTTCCGCATCGGGCATTGATTTCATTTTTTCAAAATCAAGCTGGCCTGATGCGGCCAGTTCGGCGATTCCAATCACATACTCTGCCTTCCGTCCGCTGAACTGCAATTCACGCAGCTCTTCCACCGTAAGCTGCGCCACTTTTTCTGGAGAAGGATAAAACCAGACTCCATCATGCTCTTCGCCGTATGTCGTGACAAATCGTTCTGTCAATGTAAAAGCAAACTTCAAATTCAATTGTTGATGAATGATGCTCTTGACCAAACTCGAAAATGGGTCAAATTCCAGAACAAGTGGAGTTCCATAATGATCATTGAACAAGTCTTTCAATTGTGTCACCTGGAAATGATCATGAATATGGATCAATTCAACATTCCATTGAAAAATTTCATAAAGACGCTGGATCGTCATTTCGTAGTCATCGTTAGAACGAATGAGGAATTCAGGCTTTTCCAGAGTCCCAGTTCCGATGACTTCAGCGACGATTTTTTTATTTTTAAAAACAAGCGGCACCTTCACAAGCCGCTTTTCGATATCAACACAATGCAATGGATCGAGTGCAAGCCTGCTTAATGCAAGATCAAAATCATATGGCCCTGATATCGACACTTTTTCTTCCCACATACACAAACCGCCCTTAAGTATTTTTCCCGTATTATAGCATTTCCGCAGTTTTTTTACGAAGATAGGGGATTAATTAAAGGAAAACTGTATTAGTTGGGTTCGAAGATAAGTTAAAAATTAGGGGGTACTGTGTTTTTATAGCGAAAAAAGAAATTATATAGCGAGTTTTTCTTTTATATAGCGACTTTTTTCTTTTTATAGCGACTTTTCATTTTATATAGCGACTTTTTCCTTTTTATAGCGAATTGGAAATTATCAAGCATTTTTCCCAATTATAAAATCCCGGCACAAGAAAAGATGCCGGGACAAACAAACTTACTAGTACAACATCGGGTCTTTCATTCCGCCTTTGTTTAGCATCAAATCATCCAGGCTTCTAAAATGGTAGCCTTGCTCCTTTAAATCCCTGATTACTTTTCCAAGGGCATCAGCGTTGTCTTTTGATACAGTGTGCAGAAGCAGGACTGCGCCCGGGTGGATTTGCGTCATGATTTTATCATATGAGTATTGGGCGCCTCTTTGCTGGTCGGTATTCCAGTCAACAAAGGCGAGTGACCAGAATACATGGGTATAGCCAGCTTCCTTCGCGACCGCCATCGTCCTTTCGCTGAAAATTCCGCGCGGCGGCCGGAGATAGGTCATATGTTTCTTGCCCGTGATTCTTTCTGTTTCAGCCCTGACCATTTCCAGTTCCTTTTTGATCTTCTCATCACTGATCTTCGTCATGTCAGGATGATGCCATGAATGATTGCCGATGATATGGCCTTCATTCGCCATTCGCGCAACAAGCTCAGGTGCACTATCAAGATAATGGCCAGTCACAAAAAAAGCGGCCGGAACTTTTTCTTCCCTTAAAATGTCGAGGATTTTCTCGGTATAACCATTTTCATATCCGTTATCGAAGGTTAGATAAATATCCTTTGAGTTCTTGTCTCCCTTGTATACTGCTCCATGGTCTTCAAGGATGACCTCAAACATCCTGCCGGCATCTGCCTGCCTTCCGTTGCGGCCCTTCTTGAAACCCCAGTGCAAAGGTGAGTTGGAGTTTTCCTCCGCACCAGTCGTTCCCGGCAAGGTAATCAACAGCAGCATCGCCGCAGCAAGAATGATTTTCAAAATTCTTTTCATGATGTTCCTCCATTGATGTTTTTCCTTATTGTTTGTCAGGTCGTGAAAAAAATTCTTATAAGTATATTTCAATTTGAAAGGCAAATAGTAAAAATACAAAACACTAAGGAGAACATTATGTCGGAAGAACAAAAAATCAATTGGACATCCGGGGAAATCGGCAATCTTTGGAATATATACATGGCTAACTCGATGGCAACATGCATGTTCAGACATTTTCTTTTGAATGTGGAAGATGAAGAGGTTAAAGACTGCCTGTTAACTGCTGACCAATTGAGCAGGGACATCCTCTCGCAATTGAAGGAGCTCTTTAAACGTGAAGGGATTGCCATCCCTATGGGATTTTCATTGGAGAAGGATGTAAATGTGAATGCGCCCAGACTCTTTTCCGACAGCTTTTACCTGAATTATCTTGATATGATGGTTAAATACGGTGCACTTTATTATAGTGTTGCTTTGCCTGGTTTCTCGAAAATGGATTTGCGGCATTCCATCACAGAAATCAATATTTCTACCCTCCATCTTTCAAACAAGGTAACAGAAATGATGCTGAACAAGGGTCTGCATGTGAGGGCGCCATCCATACCAACAATGAATGAGGTTTCCTTTGTTGAAAAACAAAGCTTTTTTAATGGCTATTTTGGCGATAAAAGACCTCTCACTGCTATGGAAATCACACATTTGTTCCTGAACATCCAGGTGAATGCAATCAAAACAATCTTAGTCATGGGGTTCAGCCAGGTGGCTAAGGTTGAAGAAGTAAGGAATTATTTTTTACGCGGAAAAAAAATCAACATCAAGCAGCACAACACACTTTCTCAAATCATGTACAAAGAAGACCTGCCTGTTTCAATCCCAAGCCAGTTCATGATTACAGAATCGATTGAGGCACCATACTCAGATAAGATGATGCTATTCCATATTTCAAACCTGTCCTCCGCAAAGGTGCGTAACTTTGGAGATTCCATGGCGGTAAGCCCGCGGCATGATCTCGGGTCGACCTACGCAAGATTCCTGATCGAGACAGCGAATTTCGCAGAAGATGGATGTAATATCCAAATTGAAAATGAATGGATGGAAAGGCAGCCAGGCAATGTAGACCGTAACCAATTGGCAAAGCAAAAGAAATAAAGAAGCGGAGCCGGCACTAGACAAGCGTCTCAGGGAATCAGGTGCACCAGCTGGACAATGTAAAAAGGAGACTCCCTCAAAAAAGGGAGTCTCCTTTCGTTTTGATTTATTTGTAAACTCGTTCAGCGAACTGTGCTAATTTTTCAAGGGATGATTTCTCAACATCCTCATGGAGGCTGTTTCCGTGTGAGTCCATCGTGACAACTGCGGTAAATCCTTCGACGTTCAGATGCCACATGGCTTCAGGAATACCAAAGTTCATAAGGTCAACGCCTTCTACTGACTTGATGCAGTCAGCATAATACTGCGCCGCTCCGCCGATGGCATTCAGGTAAACACCACCATGCTCTTTCAAGGCAGCAAGCGTCTTCGCGCCCATTCCGCCTTTCCCAATGACCGCACGGATGCCGAATTTTTTCATGATATCGCCTTGATAAGGCTCCTCACGAATGCTTGTTGTCGGGCCTGCAGCCTTTACATGCCAGTTCCCTTCTTCATCCTTCAGCATGACCGGTCCGCAATGGTAGATGATCTGGCCATTCAGGTCCACTGGCGAATCATGGTCTGACAGATACTTATGGATGGCGTCGCGTCCGGTGTACATCATGCCGTCAATTTTCACGACATCTCCCACCTTCAGCTCGCGGATTTGCTCTTCGGTAATCGGAGCAGTCAATGTGACGACATTCTCCTCGGCCGGTGCTTCAACAGCTGCTGCGATCTCCTGGGCTGCAGGCTGTGCGAAGTCAATCTTTTCACCCTCCTGGTACATCCATTCCTGGATTTCCCCTGTTTCAGGGTTCACCGCTACACCAAGGCGGCGATATGCCCAGCAGTTATACGCAACAGAGACGTAGAAGCTTGCAGGGATGCGGTTCATGACACCGATTTTGCAGCCAAGAAGCGTCGTCTCGCCGCCAAAGCCCATCGTGCCGATGCCAAGCTTGTTCGCATTTTCCAAAACATATTCTTCTAGGTCACGTAGATCTGGGTGCGGATTGACATCGTCTACTGTACGGAATAACTGCTCTTTGGCAAGATCATAACCAGAAGAACGGTCGCCGCCAATACCAACTCCGATGAAGCCGGCACTGCAGCCTTGTCCCTGTGCCTGATAGACTGAATGCATGATGCACTTGCGTATGCCATCAAGATCACGTCCGGCACGTCCCAGCCCTTCAAGCTCAGCTGGAAGGCTGTACTGGATATTTTTGTTTTCACAGCCGCCGCCCTTTAATATCAGGCGTGCATCAATGTAATCTTTTTCCCATTGCTCGAACTTAATGACAGGAGTTCCTCCGCCGAGATTGTCACCGCTGTTTTCGCCAGTCAGAGAATCTACAGAGTTCGGACGAAGCTTTCCATCCTTCGTTGCCTGAGCAATCGCGTTGTAGATCGCTTTTTTCATTTCAAGCTGGTTCGCGCCAACCGGAGTCTTGATTTTAAAGGTTGGCAATCCAGTATCCTGGCAGATTGGCGACACATTGTCATCCGCCATTTTAATATTATTCGTGATCGTATCAAGGCTCATCGCCGAACGGGTTCCTGCGTTTTCACGCTCTGCCGCCGCCTTGATCGCCCTGCGTACATCCTTCGGAAGGTTCGTGGATGTTTCAACAATCAGCTCGTACATGCTTTCCTGAAACTTTTCGATATTCATCTGTCTACCCCTCTCCCCTTGTTTGCTGTCTCTTTATATGTGAAAATTTTATAACAATTTCTCCGATATCATTATACTCCTATCATGCCTGCATTTAAAGATAGAAAGTGGAATCGTTTACAAATAGAAAAGCGAAAGCGGCTCGACCAGCTCCGACAAGCGTTGGAGGAGCTGACAGTGAAATCGTGCTTTGACTTCATTGGCAGGACCGAAGCGACTCGAAGAGCTAGGCGGTGGAGCTAGACAAGGAAAGTTTATGAAACAAAATAAGAGACCCCTCAAAAGGTCCCTTACATATCGCGATGCTTAAACTCGCGGCATTTTGCGTCCATTTCCTCAACGATCTGAATCATGCGGTCGATATCTTCGAGGTCCGCTTCCTCTGGATCAATTGCTTCGAGCAGCTCAGCAAACATATCCAGACGCTGCTTCAGGAAGACGACCTGCGTATTTTTATCATTAATCGGATTTCCCAAAATTTCTCGCTCCTTTCACTACCCTTAACATCCTACCGAAAAATAGGTAAATGTGCAATATGACGGCTAATATAGTAAGCCCCTTATGGAACAAGGCTTAGGTGATCTATTGGATAGTATTCCCCCTTTCCCATATGTTTGCCCAGGCTTATTTAGGAAAAAACATAAATGAGGTGATTAGATGTTTTTCAATTCATGGGATAATATTTGGCGGACATTGATTGTTGGCGTGCTCGCATATGCTGCACTGATCTTACTCTTACGCATCTCCGGCAAAAGAACACTTTCAAAAATGAATGCTTTTGACTTAATCGTAACAGTTGCACTTGGTTCTACGCTGGCAACAATCTTATTAAATAAGAAAGTAGCCCTGGCAGAAGGGGTTACCGCATTCTTCGTTTTAATAGCCCTTCAATATGCAGTTGCCTGGAGTTCCGTACGATTCGACAGCTTTAAAAGGCTAATCAAGTCAGACCCAAAATTACTATTTTATCAAGGCAGGTATTTAAAGGAAAATATCGTAAAAGAGCGTGTGCTCGAAGTTGAAATCCTCCAGGCTGCACGCTCCAGCGGTATCGATTCTATGGATCAGGTGGAAGCCGTTGTACTCGAAACAGACGGCAGCATTTCTGTCATTAAAAAATCAGACTCAGAGACCAATACATTGGCTAGCGTCGACAAATAAGAAGCAGGCTGCTTAAACAGCCTGCTTTTTCCATCTAATTATCCATCAATTCCAGTGGCCTTTCCCTCGCGGCTTGAATCAGCCGCTCCATAAATGAGGCCTTTCTCACGATCAATTTGGATCGCCTGGACATTGCCGAGCGGGAATGGTCCATCGGCGAACTCGAAGCCTCGAGATTCCATCTCTCCCTTTGCCTCCATGCTAATTCCAGATTCCCAGCCAATCAGAGGGCCAGTACTATTGAAAATCCTTGGCTCCTCAATAGCTTCTTTAAGATCCATCCCAAAATCAAGAACATTAATCAGTGTCTGGAACACGGAACCGATGATCGTTGGACCACCTGGTGAACCTAGTGTCAGCACCGGTTCATCATCCTTGAAAACAATCGTCGGCGTCTTGCAGCTTACCGGACGTTTGCCTGGCTGGATCTCATTCAAGCCGCCAGGGACTGCATCAAAATCAGTCAACTCGTTATTCAAAACAAATCCATGATCCTTGACCATGATTCCTGAACCAAATGGGTGCTCGACCGTAGATGTACATGCGACAATATTTCCCCATTTATCTATGACGGTGAAGTGGGTCGTTTCACTTCTCTCCTTTTCAGGCTCGAATGGCTGGCGCACGATATTGATTTCTTTACCGCCTGTATAAGCCCATGGGTTTCCGAAATCGACTGAGTCATTCCTTCTCTCAAAGCTAATCAATTTTCGCCGTTCCGCAAGATACTCTTCATTGAGCAACCCATTTAACGGAATATCACCAAACTCGGGATCTCCCGAAAATGCGATTTTATCTGAAAAAGCAATTCTCATTGCTTCTGTAAATAAGTAATACTTTTCCCAGGATTTCGCGTTATATTTGCTGAGGTCAAAGCCTTCCAGCAGTTTTAAAATTTGCAGCATCGTTGTTCCTCCTGCACTTGGCATATTGGAGGAAGCAATTTTGTAGTCTCGATACGTTCCCCAGACAGGTTCATCAACCGTGATTTCATAATCTCTGAGGTCAGACATTTCCATGATGCCGCCAAGTTCCTTCAGCGTTGAGATGATTGCTTCACCAATCTCGCCTTCATAAAAGGCTTCGATGCCATCGCGCTGTAGGATGCGGAATGTTTTTACGAGGTGCTCTTTCTGGTAGACATCCCCTTCTTTAAGGGATTTGCCTCCCGGCTGAAACAATTCCCTCGCATGGTCGCCGAGACGATAGTCAAAGGTGTTAAGGATTTCTTCCATCACCCAGTTTACTTCCACACCTTTTTCCGCCGCCTGGGCAGCAGGTTCGATTAGTTCAGCCAGCGGCTTTGTCCCATATTCCTTCCTGGCTGCTTCCATTGCTTTCAGGATTCCAGGGACGCCAACTCCTATACCATGGGTCGACCTTTCCTTAAACGGAATCACTTCTCCCTTATCATCCAAAAAGAGTTCCGGATGCGCTGCTTTAGGAGCCCTTGTATGGCCATCAAAAATTTTCGTTGTCTTGCTTTCGGCATGGTAGACCATGAAAAATCCGCTTCCGCCAATTCCGGTCATCATCGGTTCCCCGACATTCAGTCCAAATTGGATGGCGATCGCCGCATCTATAGCGTTGCCTCCTTCACGGAGGATCTTCTCTCCGGCATCCGTGGCAATTGGATGTGCCGAAGCGGCCATCGCAATTTTCCCTGTAGCTGTTTCTCTATCAAAATCACACCTGTTCGAGCGTGTTTTCATTTTCTTGTCCATTGACTTGTCCTCCCTATCTATATGCCTGTACTTATAATTACCCCCGTGTTGAATACTGGAAACAACCAAATATATGGGAGTGTAGACAATAAAAAACCAGTCCTGGGAAACAGGACTGGCCAGTTTGTCGACAAAAGGGGTTCGGAATGGTCTAATTCCGAACCCCTTTTTGGATTTTATTGGATTTTTCAAAGAAAATAGACTCTCTTTACTATACTTTTAGGCCATTACTGGACTTCTCCATGTCCAGTTGGCCATCTTCTTCAGGTTCAAGGCAGCGAAAGTAAGCATCGCCTGCATCGACAATTTTTTTAGTCCCCTCAGGGTTGTCCAACGCATGCCATGCTTTTCTTTTGCATCTGCGAATACGCGCTCAATGGTTTCTTTGCGTTTCGCATAGATTTGTTTTACTTCTGGTTTGTGCCTCAAGTGGTCTGCCTCTTCCACATACTCCTGCCAGATATGGCGCGTTACAACCTTTTGGTGGTCCTTACTTTCTGTGCATTGCGCTAAAAACGGGCAGTTGGCGCAGATCTGTTTGGGGGATTTATATTCACGATACCCCTCTTTAGTTGTGGTCGAATACTTTAGGACCTCACCGGCAGGACACAAATAACAGTCGTAGAATTCGTCATATACATACTCATATTTACGGAAGAATCCGTCCTTCGTTCGTGGTCGGGTATAAGGCAAAGCCGGGGTCATTTCGTTTTCCATCAGAAACTTCGTAATAGCTGGAGTTTTATAGGCTGCGTCGGCCGCAACGGCCTTGGGCTTTCCGACTTTCTCTATCACTTGTTCTACCAGTGGCTCAAGGATCAGGCTGTCATGCGTGTTACCAGGTGTCACAATTGTCCCCAGGACAAATCCGTTACTATCTGATGCCGCATGGAAGGAGTAGGCAAACTGTTTTGTCCGTTCGTCCTTGACGTAGTATCCACTCTCCGGATCGGTGGTACTTTCCTTGATTTCCTTTGATTCTTCCTTGTCGAACTTATCGGGAGGAAAAGGCTTCTTTCCATGCTCTTCCCGATCCTGATTGATTTCTTCCTGGAGTTTCTCTTGATACGCCCGTGTTTCCTTACGCACCACTTTCTTCTCGAATTTATGCTTATTCGCACTTGCTTTTACATGGGTTGAATCAATAAAGACATGTTCAGCACTAATAAGTTTCTTATCAGCTGCGGTCTTAAGAACTCGATAGAAGATCTGTTCAAACAAATCGGTATCTTTAAAACGGCGTTCGTAGTTCTTCCCGAAGGTGGAGAAGTGGGGCACTTTATCATGGAATCCATAACCCAAAAACCAGCGGTAGGCCATATTCGTTTCTACTTCGGCAATGGTCTGGCGCATGGAACGGATGCCAAAGGTATATTGAATGAAGGTGAGCTTAATTAAAATCACAGGGTCAATGCTTGGGCGCCCTATCTCAGAATACACATCCTTCACCAAGTCATAAATGAAAGAAAAATCAATGGCTGATTCCATCTTACGGACTAAATGGTCCTTAGGAACGAGCTGGTCTAAAGCCACCATTTCTAATTGGTCTCGTTGGATAGGATTGTTCTTCGAAAGCATCTTTATCACCTCAAGCGTTATATGTATCTATTTTAAAATAGACTTATGTTTAGTTCCACGCTAAGTTTAGAAATCCTGTTGATTGGAGTGGAAGGCGCGTAGACTCCTGCGGGCTCAGCTGGACAGGTGAGACCCCGCAGACGCCAACGGCGGTGAGGAGGCTCACCGCCAGCCCCGCGGAAAGCGAAGCGCCTGGAACGGAAATCAACAGCCCCATTCCAGGAACAATCAAAAAAAGACTGTAAACAAACGCGATTTTCATCGAGTTTGTCTACAGTCTGACCAGTCCTGGGAAACAGGACTGGCTTTATGGTCATAGTTTAGCGATTATTATCATTCTTCTGGTTTTCCGGTGATACAGTAAAGGCATTAGAAGTATTTCCTAATCCTGTTGTATCAGACGGTTTACTTTCCATGCCTGTAGCATATGCATCAGCAGAACCGTTCGAGCCGGAGTATGAAGAGTTTGATTCGGTTGCAGAGTTAACCACCGGGTTATCCATTGCAGTTGAACCTGCTTCCTTCACTTTTGACCCTACTTCCTTGAGTTCATCCTTAGCATTCATCACTGTCTGCATTGCATCGGATGAATTAGACTTTGCCTCATTCATCTTGCTGAACACATCGTCATTCAGGCGCTGGTAAAGGTTTTGAGCATCACTGATGGCTTCTTTCAGAATGCTGGATGCTTCCTTAAAGCTGCTCATCATTTGTTCCTTTACATCAGTAGGATTGTTTTTGACTTCGCTGAACACATTCATTGATGTATCCTTGGCATTGACTGCTTTATCCTTCACCTTTGTACGGGTGTTTGAGTCAAGCAGTGTCAATGCACCGCCGATCGCTGCGCCAATCAGCACACCCTTCATCAGCTTGCTGTTCGATGACCCTGTGCTGTTAGAGTTGTCTACAGCATAGCTGCTGGAGTAGCCTCCCATTGAGGAATTGTTTGAATATGAATCCCCTGAATTTGTGCTCGCGTATGTTGTTGTGCCAGTTGTCGTATCATACGTTGCATTCTCAGTTGAAGAACTGTACATATTGTTGTTCATATTATAATTAGAAGTGTTACCAGTTTGGTTATTTGAAAGAATGTTGTCAGACATAATAAATTTCCTCCTTTAGTGTTTGGTGTTTCAATTTGTTATGTCTATCTAATTCCCGGGTCAGACAAGCGTTAAACAGGATATATATACCTTTTGTCAAGAGGATAAAATTACCACAATTTGAAAAGCGCAAGCGCCTTGGTCAGCCCCGACAAGCGCTGGAGGGCCGACCGGTGAAGTCGTTCTTTGACTTCATTGGGCGGACCGAAGCGACTCGAGGGGCTAGGCGCTGGAGCTGGACAGTTCTCGAAGTGAGATTTATACTTTCTTATCTTAGAACAAAAAAGCCTTACTCCTTTTATAGGAATAAGACTTTACTGTTTTTTCTTTTATCGTGGTCTTTCACTTGAAACAAAACCGAAGCTGACATGGTCCTGCACTGGAATCCATGCACCAATCCCCTGCGAGACGACATTTTTGACGACGATGAACTTCTTGCTTCCTTTTAGCATCAAGTAGACCTCACCATATGTCACTTTGCCCTTTTCATTGATTGCCGGGGCGTAGGCGTAAAGGTAGCCAAGGCGTTTGGGCTGGATATTATAGATATGATCCTTTTTGGTACCAGCGCCGACAATGGTTTCGAACGCCAGCGGCAGTCCAGTTTTTTTAGCTGCTTTTAAAAGCATCATTTTTTGCACGTCTTCGGCGTTCTTGATTTTTGCTGTCAAGCCGCCCTTCACAGATTTTTGCTGTTCCTGCACATAATGGATTTGATAAATAGAATTCCCGCCGCGATTATCAAAGTAGTTCGTATTGATTTTCTGGAACTCCCAGTTCGGGGAAGTTTCGGTGGACACATAATTCAACGGCCACTCCCCAAGGTAAACAATCGCACGATAGCCGATTGCAAAAGGAGTGCTGTTAATGGAAGTTTCATTCAGCATTCGGATCAAATCCGGGTTCTCAATCTTCACTTTTGATGTCTTCAAAAGGTTCTTTGTCAGCTCACTAGGCTGAAGGAAAGGCAAATCCTCTGTCGGGTTTGGATATGTGTTGTCCTTTGTGATATTCATGACTGAGTTCGGGATTGTATACTTTGCAGTTTCCTCCTGCTTTGGTGGAGGAGCCTTTTTCCCTTTTCCCTCCTCAGCAAAGCCAGGCGCTAAAATGGACATCATGAAAACAATAGTCATAACTAGAATAGCTGCTGCTTTTTTCATCGGTGTTGTTTTCTCCTTTCACTACGGGAAACTTATAAGTTTGTTTATAGTGTTTTCGGAGTTCATTAACTTTATCCAAAGTTAGGGTGCTTTTCGGAAACTTTGTTTGTTCGCTTCTATAAAAAAAAGCCCTGCGTTTGTGCAGAGCCTTAAAATCATCGGGCCGATGTGAGCAGCTTATTATAAAGTTTTTCACAGTAAGGGTAGAACAATTGGATCAGCGGGCCAATTGCGAAGGTTACAATCAATGTACCGATGCCGATCGGTCCTTTAAAAATGAATGCAGCGGACAGGGCTAACACTTCACCAAGTGTTTTAGCTACCATGAGATTGAGTCCAAAGCGTTCTCTTAATGCCATCATGAAATTATCGATTGGGATTAACGGGAACTTTGGCTGCAAGTATACTGCCAGCCCGAAGCTTAGCGCGACCATTCCCAGAATGAAGACTGCAAATTGTTTTGCGTAGCCGGTCACAACCAAATCTTCGAACACTCGCAACAGCCAGAAGTCGATCAGCACACCAGTGATCAGCAGCGTGATAATCGCTGCAACGTCCGGACGCCTTTTTACTAATGCCGCATTGATGAAAATCATGACAATTCCAACAATCACAACCCAGCTGCCAGGTGTCAGCCCCACAGTTTTCGATAAACCGACATTGAGTGCGTCCCATGCACCGGTGCCCAATCCCGCTTTAATCGTCATCGATACTCCAAAAGATAGAATTATTAACCCAATGATGTAAAAAAGAGTGCGATAAAAAAAAGCCATATTTCTTATTCTCCTTCTTGTAACCTTTAATTGGACATTTTGGCCGCCCACTGGCTTTGAAATGTCCATTAAACACCTTTTCTTAGACATTTTGGCTGCCCAGCAGCTTCGAAATGTCCATTAAACACCTTTTCTTAGACATTTTGACTGCCCAGCAGCTTCGAAATGTCTATTAAACACGTTTTTTAGACATTTTGACTTTCCAACAACTTCGAAATGTCCATTAAACCATTTTTCTAAGACATTTTGACTGCCCAGCAGCTTCAAAATGTCCATTAAACACCTTTTCTTAGACATTTTGAGTTCCTACTGGCTTTGAAATGTCCATTAAACGCCTTTTCTTAGACATTTTGGCTGCCCAGCAGCTTCGAAATGTCCATTAAACGCCTTTTCTTAGACATTTTGAGTGCCCAGCAGCTTCGAAATGTCTATTAAAACACCTTTTCTTAGACATTTTGACTTTCCAACAACTTCGAAATGTCCATTAAACCACTTTTCTTAGACATTTTGGCTGCCCATTGGCTTTGAAAGTGTCCAATCTCACGTGTCCGTTTTTATGTCTAACTTCAGTCCAACAGGAACTTGCTTTTTTACAGCGAAAAAAGAACCCTGTCCTCCCGGAACAGAGTTCATTGTTTCTATTATATTAAACCAGGTAAAATCCAATACTCATTATAGCATATTGCGCTATGGGTGTAACTCGCGTTTCAGAACAATTATTGAACAATTTCAAACGTTTCCTCAACCTCAATGCTGCCTACGACCGATTGGACCATCGAGCAATTTTTCCTGGTCAGAGCCATGGCCTTTTCAATTTTCTTTTCATCCAGATTTTTGCCGGCAATACGGAAGTGAACCGTAATCTTGCTTACTCTGTTCGCTTCTTCCTCAACACGTTCAGCGTCCGCCTTGATATGGATATCCTCAATATCCATCCTCATTTTTTCGAGGACCTTGCGCAGGACCCCGCCGCTGCATACAGCTACTGATGATACGAGCAGTTGGTATGGTCTGAAACCATACTGATCATCACCTGCTACATCAAGCCTGCCAAATTCTGTTTCTGTAAAATAACCAACATCAGGTTTCATTTTGAATTCCATGATACTCTCTCCCTTATCTATCCTCTTATATATTCGTTAATTATGACTATTACCATGAGATTACACTATTTTTTCCTTAATTAAAAATAAAAACCGTTGCACTAAAATTTTTATATCGTTAACATCTAAAGAGTATTAAGTACTTCAGGGAGATTTTAAACATGAACATAAGTATAAAGCTTCGTTTCTGGATTTTGGTCAGCATCGTCGCAATTTCAGGTTTTTCACAGGGAATGCTGCTTCCCTTGATTGCGATTATTTTTGAACAGGATGGCGTGTCTTCATCGATGAATGGCTTGCATGCCACAGGCTTATATATTGGCATATTGATTGCCTCTCCATTGATGGAGGCACCGCTCCGCAGATTCGGTTACAGGCCCATCATCCTTATCGGCGGCTTTACCGTCGCCATCTCACTTGCACTATTCCCATTATGGAAGTCCTTTTGGTTCTGGTTCTTGCTAAGGCTGGCAATCGGGATTGGCGACCATATGCTTCACTTCGCAACCCAGACATGGATTACTTCTTTCTCTCCTAAAGAGCGGATTGGAAGGAATATTTCTCTTTATGGATTATTCTTCGGGCTGGGGTTCGCTGCCGGCCCGCTGATGACAGGTTTCGTAAAAATAAACACAACACTGCCTTTCATAATTTCCTCTGCGATAAGCCTCGCAGCATGGCTGACCGTCTGGCTTTTAAAAAATGAACGGCCAGAACACGACATGGACTCTACTTCATTCTTCGGGACAATGAAAAGGTTCGGGAAAGTTTTCAAATACGCTTGGGTCGCATTCCTGCCGCCGTTCGGCTATGGATTTTTGGAAGCAAGCTTAAATGGGAACTTCCCTGTTTACGCCATGAGATCTGGAATTGGCGTCGATGCGGTCGCACTCCTGCTTCCGGCATTTGCGATAGGGGGAATCCTTTCCCAGCTTCCGTTAGGCATATTGAGCGATAAACTCGGCCGAAGAAATGTGCTGATCTTCGTCACGCTAGCAGGTTTCATCAGCTTTACTGCCGCTGGCATGCTTGAGAATTCAACAGTTGGTCTGCTTATTTGCTTCTTTTTAGCGGGAACGGTGGTTGGTTCCACTTTCTCTCTCGGCATCAGCTATATGGCAGACCTGCTGCCGAAACAGCTGCTGCCAGCAGGCAATTTAATGTGCGGGATCTTCTTCAGCTTTGGAAGCATCAGCGGCCCATTCATTGGCGGGCTGGCGATACAGTGGCTGAATGGCATCAGCTTCTTTTATGTGATCAGCACGATGCTGCTGTTGATTTTCATCGCCCTGGTTGCCGTTCGTCATGATGGGTCAACACAACAGGCAAACTCTGTTTAAGTACAAAAGTGCATGTTCAATCTTCTAAACAACGCAAAACAGCCTCCCTATTTCGCAGGGAGGCTGTTTCTTTTTCGGGCCGGCCGGTTGACAAGCACGATTCCGACGACTACAAATATTAAACCGGCAATGACAAAATAATGTATTGGTTCGGCAAGGAGCACCGCTGATAACATCACCCCGAATACAGGGACCAGGAAAAGATACAACGAGACCTTGCCAACTTGATTGTACTTCATGACATTGTTCCATAAAATAAAGCCTGCCGCTGACAGGAATGCCAGATATAGGAGCATCAAACCTGACTTCAAATCGAAATCGAAAGGCGCTATCCCCACTGAAAAAGCTCCAATTGCAATCAATCCAAGGGACCCCAAAATCATCTGGTAAGCTGTTAAATATATGACCTCCATTTTACCGCTTCCCTGTTTGGCAAGGATATTTCCGTAGGCACCAGCCATCATCGCTCCCATAAGCAGAATTTCGCCGATACCAAAACTGATTTCATAATCTCCATTAGGCCAATTCGCGAATATGACCCCAGTGAATCCGACCATCAGCCCGGCAACCTTCAAACGGCTCATCCTGTCATCCGGATAAAGGAAGTGCGCGAGCAGGATCTGGAAGAATGAAGTTGTACCTGCAATGATCGAACCCTGGATTCCAGTGGAGTAACTGAGTCCGATATAAAAAAGGACATATTGTAAAAACGTCTGGAACAGGCCGATTTTCAGGAGAGACTTAGTCGTTTCGGGCCGAAATTTCATATTCCTTTTTAAAAGAAAGAACATGATCAGGATCAGCAGCCCGGCAAGCAGGAAACGGTATCCTGCAAACAGCATTTGCTCCCCCATCTCTTCCGGCCTGATATCAAGACTGCTATAGCTCAGCTTTATGAACGGGAACGCACTTCCCCAGAGGAAGGTCGCACCGACAGCTGAAACAGCAATTCCAAGCGGGTGGGTAAAAAAGTCTTTTGTTGTCATTAAACTATCTCCTTAGACAGACGCATAATTCTTTCAAAAAGCATATATTGTATGGTAACATAATAGTGAACACAATATGTATTTTTTGACTCGGATTCTCGCTGTCACCAATTTGGTGGCAGCTTTCGTGTTTTTTAAGGGTAATGATTGTGATTATTAGTATCATTTAGAGATTTAAAGGAGGAGAAAAGGATGGCACAGGGAGCAAATGCTTTGTTAAAGAAAAACTCGGTTCCTGAAGTAAGCTTTTTTGAAAAAATAAAGCCTCATGCGGAGCTGATCGCAGCCGGAATCAGTGGGATCCTGATTGCTGCGGGATGGATTTTAAGCAAGGGAGATTCACAAACTGCATCTGTCATCGCTTTTATCCTGGCCTATGTAATCGGCGGTTTTGCAAAAGCGAAGGAAGGTATAGAAGCGACGATTGAAGACAAAGAACTGAACGTCGAGATGTTGATGATTTTTGCTGCGATTGGTTCGGCCATTATTGGTTACTGGACAGAAGGCGCGATTTTGATCTTCATTTTTGCAATGAGCGGAGCACTTGAAACATATACGATGAACAAGAGCCATAAGGAAATTTCCTCTTTGATGGAGCTGCAGCCAGAGGAAGCATTGAGGATTGTGGACGGGTATGAGGAAAAAGTGCATGTTTCAGAACTTGAAATAGGCGACATGATTTTGGTGAAGCCAGGTGAAAGGATTCCTTCAGACGGAAAAGTTGCCAGGGGGCAGACAACGATTGACCAGGCTGCCATCACCGGGGAATCCATCCCGGTTTCAAAGGATTCCGGAGATGATGTTTTTGCCGGTACGGTCAACCTGACTGGATCAGTTACCGTTGAAATCACAAAACGAAATGACGAAACACTGTTCCAAAAAATCATCCAGCTCGTCCAGAACGCGCAAAGTGAAAAGTCTCCATCCCAGCTGTTCATCGAACGGTTTGAGGGCACTTACGTAAAGGTCGTCCTGGCAGTTGTTGTGCTGATGATGTTTGTTCCTCACTTTCTGCTTGGCTGGAGCTGGACGGAGACGTTTTACCGCGCGATGATCCTTCTTGTCGTCGCCTCCCCATGTGCACTCGTTGCCTCGATCATGCCTGCTACTTTGTCGGCGATTTCGAATGGCGCGAAGCACGGAATTTTATTTAAAGGCGGCGTCCACCTGGAAAACCTGAGCCACCTTAAAGCAATTGCTTTTGATAAAACCGGAACTTTGACAAAAGGCAAGCCGGAAGTAACCGATGTGATTGTAGCTGAGGGACTTGATTCTGATGATGTCCTGCTCAAAGCAGCATCGATTGAAAGTCACTCCAACCACCCGCTGGCCAACGCCATCGTGAAACACTCCAAGGAGACGCTTGGCAAAGAGCTTGTTCACCCAGAGAGCATCGAGGATGTGTCTGGCTGGGGAGTGAAGGCCCATTTTGAAAATGAGGATTGGAAAATCGGAAAAGCCGACTTTGTCGGAAGGTCCGCGGCAGAGGCATTCTCTGGCGGAGCCGCTGTAAAGCTTGCAGCACAAGGAAAGACAATTGTTTTCATCGAACGGAATGGCCAGCTTGCAGGTTTGATTGCATTGAAAGACGTTGTCCGTGAAGAAACAAAACAAGCAATCGACCTATTGAAGTCAGAAGGCATCTACACCGTCATGCTCACAGGAGACAGCCAGAACACGGGTAAGGCAATAGCGGCCGAAAGCCATGTGGAAGGATACATCGCTGAATGCCTGCCCGAAACAAAGGTTCAGGAATTGAAGAAATTGAAAGACCAATATGGCCAGGTTGCCATGGTGGGAGACGGCATCAATGACGCCCCGGCACTTGCGACCGCGAATGTCGGCATCGCGATGGGAGAAGGTTCCGATGTTGCTTTGGAAACAGCAGACGTCGTTTTGATGAAAAACGACCTGCCAAAGATCGCCGAAGCCATCAATCTGTCCCGCCGGATGAACAGGATCGTCAAACAAAACATCGTATTCTCGATTCTAGTCATCATGGTGCTCATCGCATCCAACTTCCTTCAGCTGCTCGACCTGCCATACGGCGTCATCGGCCACGAAGGCAGCACTATTTTAGTCATCTTGAATAGCTTGAGGCTGTTGAAATAAAGTTTAGCTCCCGTTGGATAAAACCAGCGGGAGCTTTTTATTGAGCTGTATTGAGTCAAGTAATTGATGACGGACACTTCCTCTTTGCTTTCTCCGCTTTCTGTCCATCATGATCTTGATTAGGACACTTTTCCTCTGCTTCCACCGACTTCTGTCCATCTTGCCCTATCAATAAAGAAAAGCGCCCTCCGAATGGGGGCGCGTGGTGTTAGTGATATCCGTTTGATCCGTTTGCTGAACCGGATGTTTTTTGGCTGTGGTTGCTTTTGCCTTTTTGCTTTGTGCTTCCATCTTTTTTCGTCTTCTTTGCCATCCTGAATTCCCCCTGACATTATAAGTGAGGAGCAAGCCTCTACATTATCTTCTGCTAAAATAGCAGACGTTACCGAGGTAATTTCAGGATAGTTAAAAGTGTCAGCATCCTGTTTTCTTCTCACTGTAATAGGCATTGATTTCTCCGCCAATGATGATGATGTAGGCGGATAAATAGAGCCAGATCATCAGGACGATGATTGCCCCGATACTGCCGTAAGTAGCGGTGTAGGAAGCGAAATTGCTGACATAGTAGGAGAAGCCCAGCGAAACAAGAACCCATCCACCTGTGGCAAAAATTGATCCTGGTAAGCCGCTAACGCAGGTGAGTTTTTTGTTTGGCGCAATCCAGTACAGTCCAAGGAAAACAACAAACAAAATCAAAATACTGATGGCCCAGCGAAGCATATTCCAGACGTAAAGAAATTCTTCCTTCAGGCCAAAATTCGCGAAAAGCCAGCTGCCGATTTCTTTTCCGAACACCGGCAGGATCAATGCGACCAGAAATACAAAGATCATGGCAAAGGTCAAAAAGATTGCCATTAACCTGCTTACGATGAACGACCTTGTTTCCTCTACTCGGTACGCACGGTTAAATGCCCTGACAATGGCATTGATCCCATTTGAGGCTGACCAAACAGTCGCCAGCAATCCAAAGCTCAGCAATTTTCCGTCTTTTTTCATGATATCCTCCAGGCTGTTCTTAATCAGGTCCATCGATTCACCTGGAGCATAATCATCAAAAAAACCGAGGATATCCATTTCTGAAATTGGCAAATAAGGAACCAATGTGACCAAGAAGATTAACAGCGGAAACAAGGAAAGCAAGAAGAAATAGGCAAGCTGTGCGGCAAGAGCCGGAACATCATCTTCCTGTATCCTCTGCCACATATGCCTGAAAAATGATATATCAACCATTGATTCACCTCATTTATGCTTTCCCAGCTCACACCAAGGGCTTGTCAATCAATCATTCATTTTTATCTATATGCTGCTGTCCTTGACCGGATGATGCAATCTTCCTCAGCGTTTCTTTCGTGTCCTTGACCAATTCCGTAACCTGAGGGGGTACATCCTTTATTTCTTCTACTTTTTCAGTGATAAAAGCAACATCCTCTGTTACTTGTTCCACTGTTGCCCGCACTTTATTCGCTGTTTCCCTTAGATCATCAATAAATTCATTTGGATTTTTGATCACATATGCCACACCACTGGAAACCTTGCTGAAATCCTTTTTTACAGCCTGCCGGGTCGATTTTTCCAAAAGAGTAACTGCACCGCCTGCCAGCGCTCCTAAAACCATGCCCATCCAAAATTTACTCGAACTGCCCATATTTTCTCCTCCTAAAGTCTTCCTGATCTTTGCAGGTCTCAACTTGCCTGCATCCTAACTAACATTTTCCACGATTGCCACTACTTCATGCAAGTATTGAGAAAAATAATACAGTTTTTTGGAGTTATCTTCCGTGAATGTAAAAGATCTTTGCTAATTCTCTATTCGCAAAGATCCCTTAACAGCAAGTGCTCACATATGATTTCATTCCCTCTACTAAGTTTTACCTAATAGATATCGCTTGACTTACCACCAATTATCAGAATATTCTTGTACAATAACATTTTTTGAATTCTGAGGGGGAGCATTATGACATTTGAAGATTGGATTGGAAAAATCAGTGGATGGGTTTGGGGCCCGCCTTTATTGATCCTGCTTGTAGGGACGGGAATTTATCTTACCTTCCGCATTGGCTTCTTGCAAATGAGGCTGCTGCCTTATTCACTGAAACTCGCTTTTTCGAAAAAGCAGGACAAACGGTCTGAAGGGGACATTTCTCATTTCCAGGCTTTGATGACAGCACTGGCTGCAACTGTCGGAACAGGTAATATCGCTGGTGTTGCAACAGCAATTTTTACAGGCGGACCTGGTGCCGTTTTCTGGATGTGGATTACGGCCTTTTTTGGAATGGCCACAAAATACGCGGAAGCTGTTTTAGCTGTTAAATACCGGGTTGAGGACGAGGATGGCGAAATGTCCGGCGGTCCAATGTATTATCTTGAACGCGGGCTTGGACAAAAATGGCTTGGTGTCTTATTTGCCTTATTTGGTGCGGTTGCAGCTTTCGGAATCGGCAACCTGGTGCAGTCAAATTCAGTCGCCAGCGTCGTACAGTCGACTTTCTCTGTGCCAGCATGGGTTACGGGACTTGTCCTGACTATTTTCACTGCACTTGCCCTGATTGGCGGAATTAAGAGCATCGGGAAAGTCACTGCTCTTTTCGTGCCAGTGATGGCAGCATTTTACCTTCTTGCTGGTCTTATCGTCATGACCATGAATTTTGACCTTGTCCCAGCAGCAGTTGCACTTATTTTTACAGATGCCTTCACTGGAGAAGCGGTTGCTGGCGGTGCGCTTGGAACGGTCATCCGGATGGGTGTTGCCCGGGGTGTCTTCTCAAATGAAGCCGGTCTTGGATCCGCACCGATCGCTGCTGCTGCAGCCAAGACAGACTTGCCGGGACGGCAGGCACTTGTGTCGATGACCCAAGTGTTCATTGATACAATTGTCATCTGTTCGATCACGGGAATAACCATTGTAATGGGCGGGTTGTACACAGGAGATACAACAGCAGCTGATCTTACTTCAGCAACCTTTGCAAAATTCCTTGGCCAGACAGGCTCTGTAATCGTTGCGATCGGATTGCTGTTCTTCGCATCATCGACCATTATCGGCTGGTCATATTATGGAGAAAAATGCTTCTCCTATCTGTTCAGCAAGAGTGTGGTATTATACTATCGAATCGCATTTGTCGCTGCTGTGTTCATCGGTGCGATTTCCCAACTGGAAGTTGTTTGGGGTGTAGCCGACGTCATGAACGGATTGATGGCCTTCCCTAACTTAGTTGGGCTGCTCGGCCTTTCGGGAGTAGTCGTAGTTGAAACAAGGAATATCTTGAATGCTATTAAAGAAGAAAAGAACGAAACTAACACGTATAGTGCCTGATTGGAATCCGGCGTCATATAGGCGCCGGATTTGTAATTGACTTTTTTTGACGGACGTGGAAAGATGGTTGTACAACCATTGAAAGGATGAACGGAGTGGACTTAACTAAAAATTCCCCTGAAAACGTTGATTTCATGATCGAAAAAATCAAGGAAAAATTGAATGTCATGAACCTTGGCGCAATCAAATCGACGCATTTTGACGGCGATATGTATGAAGAACTGAAGGAAATCTATGATATGATCATGCGAAAAAACACCTTCAGCCCGAATGAAATGCAGGCAATCGCTGAAGAGCTTGGAAACTTAAGAAAGCAGTAATTAGAGCAGGCACTATCAAAGTGCCTGTTTTTTGATGTTTGGGAATGGGTTATCCCAATCAACTCGAAAGACCAGTTGCCAGAGTGAGAATTTCCGAAGAGGTTTCAGAAGAAAACGGTCCCCAATTATGAGGACCGTTTCTTCATTATTTAAGCTGCCTCCACCCACTCGTCGCTCATCATTTCCGCGTAGAAACGGAGGAACTCTTTAAAGAACGGATGGTTGATTTTTGCTTCCGCATTCTGAAGCAATGGTTTCAGGACTGGCTTGATGAATCGGGTCAGCATCTCTCCCTCTATTTCTTCGAGCTGCTTCAGGTGATCGCGGTCGCCTTTTTGTTCCGCCTGGATTTCTCCCTGTAAAATAGAACTCAAGAACGCCGTCATGCTGCCGAAATGGTCTGGCAGCCGGTCTTGCTCGAGCGGAAAATAAAAGGCTGTTTTTTCATAAAGGCCAATCAGGCATAACAGTTCATGCCTGCGGGCTTCTTCATCTTCATTATTTTTACTATAAGATGAAAAATAAGGAGAGACAAAGTGATCTCCCGGTATGAAAAAGTGATTGTCATACCAGAGCTGCACTTCATCCCGATTGTATAAGGAGTGAAATGACAGTTCCTTCACCATTCCTTCAGGGACATCGTTCATGAATGCTTCATAGGTGTCCCAGTCCCCAAGCCAGATGCTTGTCATGATATTCGCAATCGCCAGCTTTCCATATCGTTCTTCCATCATTGTCTCCACCTTCATTTTTCAAGAAATTTCGGAGTTTCTCCGATGTTGTTACGCTTTCTCCACGTCCACGAATACGTCCTGCTGTGCCGGGCCGCCAATCAGCAAGTCTGCGAGATAGCCTTCGAAATAGCTGCCATCGCGGTCTGATAAGGCATTGACTGAGAATCCAAGTCCGCGCGGTTTTGCATAGCCTGATTCTTCATGGAGCGGTTTATTGAATTCATAGCCTGTGTGGCCGTATTTGCCGGCTGGCTCGATTGTTTTGCCGTCCACTTTGACCGCTTTTGAGCCATAGGCATCATGTCCGAAGCTGAAGTTCGCTCCAACCACTCCCGGCTTGATTCCTGGGGTCACGAGCGCACGGCCCTTAACTTTTGAGTTATTGGATGAGATGTAGATTTCATCATCCGTCTTGATGCCTTTTTTCTTCGCGTCAATCGGATTTATCCACAGATAGTTCTCCGGCTTCACTTCACGGAGCCAGGCATTTCCTTCTGTACGGTGCGTTGCCATATTCCTTGATTTCCAGTTGATGAACTGCAGCGGTTTGTTCGGCTTGTAGACTTCGCCATCATATGTCTTGATTTCCTCTGCCACCGGCACGCCTTCAAAGAACTTGCCTGTGTATGCACTCTTGAAGCCTGCTGCTTTTTCATCGTAAAAATAAACCTGTTTTGCCCACTGATACTTGAGTTTGTTGCCGATATATTCATCGCCTGCTGCCTCAAAGCGTCCGCCGCGATTCAATACATAGACGACTTTCTTCCATTCTTCCGGTTTGACAGCATCTTTCAGCTTCTGGATGTCGAAATATTTACCGAGTGCTTTCTGCCTTGCTTTTTCAAAAATTGCCAGTTCTTCAGCATTGGCATCCTTGACGGGCTTCTGGCCGTCAAAGGCGATGTTCGCAATCCGTTTTAAGTAATAATCTTCAGGAGTGTGTATCGCCGATCCGTCTGCCAATGCATTGTCACCGACACCTGGAAGTCCTAAACCTTTTAGTAAATCGATATAAACTTGCTCCGTTGGCCGTGCGTCAGGTACAACCCTTGTCACCGGCTGGATGACTCCGGCGAATTTATGCTTCAGGATCGGGAAGATGTCCTCCGCGTTCCAGCTTTCAAGGTACGCAAGATCCGGCAAAATGAAATCTGCGTATTTGGATGTCTCGCCAATGACCACATCTGATGCTACAACAAGTTCAACCACTTTAGGGTCCCTGATGAATTTAGCCTGCATTTCTGATCTTGGGCCAGCCATGACCGGTGATGTCCTATTGATCAATAAAGCCCTGATTTTATATGGATAGCCTTCCGCGGAGCTTGGAAGGACATCATGGATCAGTTTATTACCGAACGGATACCAAGGGCGTTTTGCCGGATAACCATCTTTTTCAAATAGCGATGTCTTTTCATAAGGAACCTTATGCCTTGTGACCGGGATTCCCCATCCTTTGTTGGCGTTGGGCACCGTAACGAGATCGTAGCGGCCTTCGGTTGCTTTGTATTTCGCGCCAAGTACGGTGTCGCCGCCCTTCCAGTCATGGTTGCCGACAAGGTGGTTCAGCATATTGATGGCACGGACGCTGTAGTAGCCATTCGTGTGCATCGCTGGTCCGCGGTAAGAGTGGATACCGACCTTCTTGCCATGCGAAGTGAATTCACGGGCAATCTGGACAATCTGGTCGACTGGCACATCTGCCTGCTTGGCGTATTCTTCGATTGATTTTTCCATGACCCTGTCTTTAAAAATCCGGAAGACAGATTTCACTTTGATGCCATTAATGGTTGTGTCGATGTCAAGGTCCCCATTCCGCGCCTTTGTATGCGGAACTGGCTTGCCGTTTTCAATCACTACAAATTCTTCGCCGCCGATTCCAAGTTCTTGAGCACGGACGAATGGGCGCTTCTTATCCCCGACATTGACAAGGAAGGAGGCATCGCTCCAGGTTGTTTCGCCATCTTCATTCGCTGCTTCCTGGTTCGGATTGCGGAGATAAATATCATCATATCTGTTGTTTTCGATGATCCAGCGACACATCGCCATTGCAAGCGCTCCGTCCCCGCCCGGTTTTACCGGTACCCACATATGCGCTTTCTCTGCTGTCTTGCTGTAGCGCGGATCGATGACGACCATTTTCATGCCGCGGTCGATGGCATTTGTGATCTGCGGTGCAAATGTAGTCGGCCCACGGTTTGCCACCATTGGGTTTGTGCCCCAGACGATGACCATCTCAGCGTTATCATAATCCGGGATCATCCGTTTCTTCGCTTTTTCAGCATCATGTGAGCGGACATTACCCATTACGCTCGTGATGCCGCAGTATCCTCCGTGATCGTAGTAGTTGGCAGTGCCGAGGCTGTTGGCTGCGAGACGCTCGATGAATTCGCGCCTGTGCCCTGCCATGACGGCAATCTGGTTCGCCTTTGGCCCAAGGTCCGGATGGTTCGTATCGATCAGGATATCCTTGTATTTTTTATCGAAATCGGCCTTTGTCATTTCGCCTGCTTTTAACTTATCCCAGTCAGCCATGACTGCAGCTTCCGGTGCGTATTTCCACATTTCTTTTAACCCAGGTGTGCGAAGGTCCTTGCTGCCCTCGAGTATTTCCTTGTATGCCTCTTCCCAGCTGACCGTTTTCCAGACGCCGCTGCCTCGTTCGCCTACACGCTTCAATGGCTTTTGGATCCGGAATGCATCATAGTTTGTCTGGATGCCGGCCTGCCCTTTCAAGCAAGTGCGGCCGCCACGAAGCCCGCGTCCCGTTTTTGCGACATCCCCGGTTCCTTTTACAGCCTGCGAAACCGGTGTGTCATAGTTGATATGGCCGATTTGCACCATATTGATCGGGCTGTACTGGTTGCCGGCGATCTTACGGACGATGGAAGAGTATGCCCCGCCTGCCGCTCCGGCTGTGATATAGGTTTTGATCGTACATGTCGCATTGCATTGCTGGCATGAAGTGAAGATGACATTTTCCGCTGTATAATCCTGATAATCCGTGCCGGTACCGTGCGGCTCATCGATCCAGACATCGCCCATGACCTGCTTGATTGGCCCGACGAATGCCGGTCCGACGAATGCGACCGCTCCAAGCGTTCCGAGCGCTTTTAAAAACCCACGGCGTTTCATTGGTTTATTTTCCATTATGGCTCACCTCGTCAGAAGTTTCTTCGATCGGCAGCAGCAGCTCACCGAATGAGTAGATTAATAGCCCCATGGCGACGACGCCGACGCTGACCATCCATTCCTTGATTGTTGGTGCGTAATTGCCCCATGGCAGTTCGTGGAACACCGGTGTGACTAGCGGCGGGACAACAATATTGAAGCGGACTCCGATGATCCCGATGACAATCAGGACAGCAGCCACAAGCAGTGCATTGACGTTCTGGCTCGTTTTTTTCCAGAAAACAATCGTGATCGGGATGACGGCTCCCAGGAACATTTGCACGAACCAGAACGACCAGGCTTTTTCACTGGCCATCATCGTTGCCAGTGTATCAAGGTGTTCTGCCTCAAGTCCGTACCAGCCGATCAGATATTCATAGAATTGGAGGCCAAGGTCGATGATCAGGAAGCCGACCATCAATTTTGCCAGTGAGACGACCATTCCCCGGTCAACAGGCTGTTTCTGCACTTTTTTCTTGATGATATACATCGCTAACAGAAGAGCCGTTCCCGAAACCATCGCCGATACGACAAAGATGATCGGGAATAAAGCGGTATGCCATGCCGGCCTTGCTTTTACAACAGCGAAGATCGTACCAGTTCCGCCGTGGACCCCGAGGATCGCCAGGGGAATCCCGATCGTGCCAAGGATTTTCATCCACATATGGTCACGCTTTTTAGTTGCAGCATTGATGGTTGCGTTTTTAAAAGTGATGAATCTTGCGATAAAACCTTTCAATGAGTTCGTTCTTGCCGCGCGGACGAGGTCTTCCCTCATCGCGATATACAGTTCAACCGTTAATAGGCCGATATAGACCAGGTAAAAGTGGACTTCCCACGCAAGCGGTGAAGTGACATTCCAGTAGATGATCGCATTGAGCATGCGCTCCGGACGGCCAAGGTCCATCAGGACGAAGGTCAGCGCGACGATCATACAGACAATCGCGGTGAAAAGCGCCGCCTTACCAACTCTCTCGTACTCTTCCATCCCGAAAACGTAGATCAGGGTTGATAGCAGGAACGAACCCGCACTCAAACCCACGAAGAAGATGTAAAAAGCGATCCACGCTCCCCACGGGGTGATGCTTGATAGATTCGTAGCCGCAAGCCCCGTGAAGAAGCGCTCTACGATAAAATAACCGCCGATCAAAAAGGCAACAGTTAAAGCTGAAATCCATATTTTAAAAGCATTTGATATCGTCACATTGACTTTTGGTTTTGTTGTGCTTTTCTCTTTTAAATCAACAGCAAGATTGGCCATCGCCATTCCCTCCTATCTTAAATAGATGACATTCGGATGTGTTCCAAGCTCTTCCTTCAGCCGGAATGCTCTTGGACTTGCAGCAAGCTTTGATACCACACTGTTCGGGTCGCTGATGTCGCCGAAGAAGCGAGCATCGCCAATGCAGGTTTCCACACATGCCGGCTCTTCGCCTCTTTGCAGGCGATGGAAGCAGAAGCTGCACTTGCGGACTGTGCCGATTGGTGTCTTGCCTTTCTCGCGGCTGCCGCGTTCGACGCCGTATTCAGGGCTTGTTACATCATTGGCACCTTGCATTTCCTGCTCATAGCTTTCGCCGAAATCGAAGGAGCGCGCGCCATAAGGGCAGGCAACGATGCAGTAGCGGCAGCCGATGCAGCGGTCATTGTCGATTGCGACAATTCCGTTTTCCATTTTATAAGTCGCCCTTGTCGGACAAACCTGGGCACAAGCCGGTTTGTCACATTGCATGCACGGCCTTGGCAGGTTGACGGCCTTGATGTTCGGGAACTCTCCTTCGAGCGATTCCATGACGACATTGTAGGAGATTCCCGGCGGCGTCCTGTTCTCCGCCTTGCAGCT
The DNA here is from genome assembly GCF_031759225.1 of Mesobacillus jeotgali. Taxonomy (NCBI): domain Bacteria; kingdom Bacillati; phylum Bacillota; class Bacilli; order Caryophanales; family Bacillaceae; genus Mesobacillus; species Mesobacillus jeotgali. Next base: position 837,790 of record NZ_CP134494.1, on the reverse strand, counting down.
GACGGTACATGTATCACAGCCAACGCATTTTTTCAGGTCGATGACCATCGCCCATTTCGGGCCGTCGCCCTTTCTGATATCAGGTCCATCAGCTGAAGCGTAATAGTTGCCGAATTCCTTTGTCAGTGATGAAGAATAGACTTTATGGAAGTCTTCGATCTTCAGTTTGCCGCTGATGACCTTCCTGGCATCACGCGCCATGTTCAGGCCAAGCTCTGTGTCATACTGTGATTCATCCATTTCCTTCTTTGCATCTGGCAGCATTTTGTCGACGATTTTATCGTAATCCACCTTTTTCTCGTTTGAAAAAAGACCCATTTTACGTCACCTCTTTTTATGCGTTTAGATTTCTTTCTTGATTTCCTTAAGGTCATCCGCGATATCGTCAGTGATATCACTTGTCAGTTCACGAGTCGATTTCTTGAATTCCTTCAGCGTCTGTCCGAACGCCCTGCCGATTTCAGGCAGCTTTTTCGGACCGAAGATGATCAGCGCCAAAGTAAGGATCAAGATCAAACCAGGAATGCCAATATTGGATAGCATGTCGCCACTTCCTTTTCTAGTTTTCTTGCTTATTTATAATGCAAGCTGCGTGCCAACTTTTTGGGTATGGCTGATTTTCAGGAGTATAGCTCGGTGGAGTGCTTGTGGGAGTAAGGAGCGAGGGGAATCGTGACACTTTTGTGAACGAGAAAAAGCGGATGAAATCGAACTTTTGGCTCGATCTCATCCGCTGGTTATGTGACATTTTGGCATGGTATTGCAATTTTGGCATGTGACATTTTGGCATGGTACTGTAATTTTGACATGTGACAATTTAGCGTCGTGTTCTAATATTGGCATGTAACAATTTAGCATGGTGTTCCATTTTGGCATGTGACACTACAGCTTGGTGTGTATGATTGGCGTACGCTTCGATGAGCAAATTTCCGAGCAATTGATCATTCCCATAACCGAAAGTTCTTGTCCGGGGTGTAGATTCGTCCTTTTGTGGATCCGGTGCTTTCAAGGTCCAGCGCCGAAAGCAGCCTTTTTGACTGGTGGATGGATGAGATGTTGAGGAAATCGCTGAATTGTGCGTTGGAAATCGACGGCCCATTGATGAGAAAGAAATCTTTCAATGCGGCAACATGTGCGTCCTTTGAAGTATGGCCGCACTTCTTGCAACCCCATAGACCATGAAATCTTTCCATGCCGATTGTATGGCAGGCTGGACACTCCACTCCTTTCTGGAAGTCACTAAAAGGAAGTTCTTTTAATTCTGGAAGATAGGGTGTATGTTTTCTCAATAAAAGCTTGACCATTTTCTTTATATCTTGATTTGTGATTATCTCTTTATGATATTTTTCTAGAAACGGATTGATTTTATAAAAAATGCCCGGGGATTTGAATACTCTTTGGCTGACTTCTTTATTTTTGGTAGGGTTCTTGATCAAGGCTTGTGAATTGGTGATAGCAACCAGCGGTTCAAACGGAGGTGGAGAAAATTGATGACTTGTTAGAAAGGCTTTGAGCTGCCGGCCTTGTATTTTTGTCTGGAGGATGGGGTCAGGGTAAACTTTTTCATTACCATTTAAATATTGGATCATTTGGTTGAATTCAGGGTAAAATTCGAGCGTCCCGGCATAATACTTGGAATCAATTGGTATGATGAAGGAATTGGAGATAAATAGGGTATCGATTTGGAAGTGAGTTTCATTATAGGGGATTCTAATATCATGCAAGATTGTGAACTTAGAATGGTCTATTTGTGAAACATGGTAATCTAATTCTTTTTCACCTTTATAGCCTGCCCGTTTCCTGGATAATTTGTTCTCGAATTCTGTTTTTCGTGGATGATTTACCGGTAATCGCCTTACAATTGCCTCATAAATCCTTATTTCTTTTGGAATGGACCGATTTTTCGCTATCAAAAGCTTCACTCCTTCTGTATATTCTCCTAATCATTCGATAATTGCATTAAGATTACCTGCTTATGTAATTGTGAACAATTTTATTGGCGAAGTTCACAACTTTATTGGCGATTTTTCCGATTTATTGGCGAAAAAAATTTTTTATTGGCGATTTCAATCCATTTATTGGCGAAAATCAATTTTTATTGGCGAACTGGTAATTATGAGCGTTTTTTTCCAGTTCGCCGCACCCCAACTCACTACTCTTTCAACCCATATTGATCAATCTTCCGATAAAGATTCCGGACGCTGATGCCGAGCACGTCTGCTGCTTTCGTTTTGTTCCAATTCATCTGCTTTAAGGCGTTCTCTATGTGCACTTTTTCGACTTCTTCAAGTGAGCAGAGCCTGGTCGCCCCATCAACGGAAGCGGCGGTAACAGCTACCTGTTTCGGTAAAAGCAGATTGTCCGCTTCTATCAAGCTTCCTTTCGATAGCAGCACGCCGCGTTCGATCAGGTGACTCAACTCGCGGACATTTCCCGGAAAATCGTATTGCTCCAGCGCGGCAAATGCTTCTGTCGACAACTGCTTCGACGGGTCTTTCGTCCTCACAATAAAGTGCTCTATCAGCGCGGGTAAATCACCTTTCCGTTCCCGCAGTGGCGGAATCGTCAGTTTTACAACATTCAACCGGTAATAAAGGTCCTCGCGAAAACGTCCTTCGGCGACTTCTTTTTCCATATCCCGATTCGTTGCGGCGACAACGCGAACGGTCACATGGCGCTCGCGGACATCACCGACGCGACGGAATTCGCCTGTTTCAAGGAAACGCAGCAATTTCACCTGAAGAGCAAGCGGCATTTCGCCAAGTTCATCCAGAAATAGTGTCCCGTCTTTCGCCGCTTCGACTAAACCTTTCTTATCCTGGCTCGCTCCGGTAAAAGCACCGCGGGCATGCCCGAACAACTCGCTTTCCAACAGATGTTCCGGCAGCGCACCAGAGTTCACAGGCACGAATGGTTCATCAGCTCGGCTGCTCCAATAATGGAGGGCCTTCGCAAACAGCTCCTTCCCGGTGCCGCTCTCGCCCTCAATCAGGACAGGCACATCGCTGTCGGCAATCCTTCGCGTCATCTCGAGCACTTCCTTAAAATTGGCGCTGTCGCCGATGATGTTGAATTCATTATGCTGGGCGATGATTTTTTTCATCGAATCATTCTTCTCTTTGAGCACTTTATTTTCCGAAGCCTTTCCTATCGTCAGTTCCAGTTCTGATAGATTATAAGGCTTAGTGATGTAATCGAAGGCGCCCACCTTCATCGCTTCAATCGCGGTATCGATCGTCCCATGCCCTGTCAGGATCAGCACTTCGATATCAGGCTGGATTTTTTTGGTTTCTTTTAACAGCTCGATGCCATCCATTCCGGGAAGGCGGATGTCATAAACGCCGATGTCATATTCATTCTTTTTCACGAGTTCAAGGGCATCCTCTGCCGTGCCTGCGCTGTCCACGTCGAAACCTTTCCGCTTCAGCCTCCTCTCCAAAAGCTCAAGCAAATCCTGTTCATCATCAACGACCAACAATCTTGTTGCTGACATCGTAGCCCACCTCCGTTGTTTCTAATTCTGTGTTTCCGTAATTACTTGTATCGTCCGTTTTCATTACCTGGCCGCCCACTATTTCGTCCGTTTTCACTGCCTGATCTTCCACTTTTTCGTCCATTTTCATTGCCTGGTCTTCTACACCAAGCCCTGCTCTCATCGAACGCTCTGCGGGCAGCTGGATTTCCACTGTTGTTCCTTCTGCAGGTTTGCTGTCAATCGTGATCGACCCGCCAAATTGCTGGATGATGCCATAGCAAACGGATAAACCTAACCCGGTTCCTTTGCCGATCGGCTTAGTTGTGAAAAACGGATCGAATAGTTTATCCATTGCTTCGGCAGGAATCCCGTGGCCGCTGTCGGTCACTTCGATCGATACCTTCCCGTCAACAGTGCCATTCGCCGATACAACAAGTTTACCTTCGCTTTCCATCGCATCGACCGCGTTATTGATCAGGTTGACTATGACCTGCATCAGCTTAAGCCCATCTCCGCTAACCAGCGGCAGCCCCTCCGCGACTCGGAGTTCAAGCTGGATGCGCTGCTTTTTCAGCTGGTGCTCGACAAGGCTGATGCTGTTTTCGATGATTTCCCTGACGCGAATTCGATCTTCTGTCCAATCATTCTTACGGGAAAAATTGAGGAGGTTTCCGGTGATCCGTTTGCAGCGCTCGGTATTTTCCTTGATTTTACGAAGATAATGCTCCATCTCTTCTTCATCGAGGTCCTCGTCCCCGGCCTGAATCCTGTCAATCAAATCCTCCGCATATACATTGATCGTTGCCAGCGGATTGTTGACTTCGTGTGCAAAGCTCGATGCCATGATGCCGAGCGCGCTCAGTTTATCCGTCTGGATCATCGTTTCTTCCATCTGTTTTTGCTCGGTGATGTCCTCGAGCACGACGAGGAATTCCCCTTCTTCCTCAATCGCGTGATTCAGCGGGAACACTCTGTGCCTGAAGATCCGCTCGCCATTGGCACCATCCTTGGACTTCATGACTTCATCGGCGATTTTATCTAGGTCCGGACAAGTAATCGGACAGTTCAGGCATGGAGCATTCTCCCCGCCGATCACCGCATAACATGGCAGCGTGAGCCTATCCTCTTTCAGCCACTCTTTTAAAATCGGGTTCATCCAGGTGATCCGGTATTCTTTCGTCACGAGCGCAAGCCCGGCTCCAATTCCGTTCACTACCACATCGAGCCTTTCCTTCTCCTGCTCTAGCAATCTAGATTTTTCGAGCAGTTCCTTGCTCATGTCGTTAAAAGAGTCAGCCAATTTTCCAAGCTCATCGGTGCGTTTCATTCTAACCGGGCTGATTTTCACTCCCTGCTTCAATTTGTTCATCTCCCGGTCAATCGAAACGATCGGCCTTGTAAAATAAAGCCCTGCCCAAACACTGATCAGGCTGACGGTTAAAATCAGCAACGCAACCGCACCGATTCCGTTCTGGAACATCCTGTTGATCGGAGCGAATGCCGTTGCTTTCGGCTGCTCCATCACAAGCACCCAGTCCAGATCCTCAATCTCTGCCGTAACCCCTAGCTCATCCTGGCCGCCAGATGTTTGCTTTTGCCAGAGCTTGCTGTAATCCTGGTGGGCGATGACGCGTTCTTTGTCATCCAGCAAATAAATATAAGAAGAGTGGTCCTGGCGCATCGAAGAAATTTTCCCGATGATTTTCTGGAGCTGGACCGTGACTCCGATTGCTTTTTTGCTGTCGCCTTCATAAAAAGGAATCGCCAGTTTCATGACAGGCTGGTCATACTGGTTGAATGCCACCTGACCGTATACCTTGTCTCGGGTTTGCAGCTGGAACCACATATCGTCCGTAAACCACCGTTCCATATCGCCGGCGATATTGAGCTCGTAGCGGGACACCCGGTTCTCGACAAAGCCTTTGTCATCCGCGATAATGACCTCTTCGATCGATTCGCTTTGCTGCAGTAGCTCATACAAAGCACTTTGTTCTTTATTCAATAGATTCAGAGAAGCAAGGACATGGATTCGCTGGAATGTCTGGCTGAATTCGTATTGTATTTCCCGCGATAGATTCTCGAGCACCAGATGCTGTTTTTCAAGAATCCTTGTTTCGAGGTCTGATTTTACAAAAGAGTAATAATACAGGCTGAGGAGCAGCAGCGGAATCGTCGACATGACCACTCCAAACACAAGCACCTTATTACGGATGGTCTGCGAATGCATGAAATCCATCAAAATTTTCATCACTTGCTCCCTCCCTGCACTTCAGGGTGGATCAGGTCGGCGATATGCAGCAAGTCTTGATTATAGCTGACGCCCAGTGCGTCCTTCGTTTGCTGGTTGACGACAAACCTTATGCCATCTGGCAGTTCAACAGGCAAATCCCCCGGCTTGTTTCCCTGCAAAATCAAGCTGACGAATCTAGAAGCCTGATATCCCTGTGAATAAAAGCTGGATCCGTAGCTCGCCAGCAGCCCTTTTTCCGCTTCAAAATCATACAGACCCATTGCCGGGATTTTCTTCTCCTTTGTCAGCATGACTATTTCATCTGTCAATGACTCAATCCTGAAGCTCGGCAGGACGAGGATGGCCTCTCTTTTGCCGGACGAATTCCATAGAGTATCCAGACAGTCCTTTGAAGCATCACAAGGTGCAATGTCCACACCCAATTCCCTGGCTGCACTCCTCGTTTCCTCAAGGCTCAATTTACTGACATCAATCTTACTGTCATAAATCACATGCACCCTGTCAATGGCCGGCACAAGTGCGGTAAGCATTTCGAGACGCTTGCCCGAAATGCTGGCATGGTAATTATTGATTCCGGTAAAATTTCCACCCGGAGACTTGTAATCTTTTATCAATCCCAGTTCCTTCGGCGCGGCAAGGCCTGCAAAAACAACCGGAATGTCGATATTGCCTTCATCCATTTTTTCCTTTAGACGAAGAGTTTCAATTCCGCCAAGTGTCACGATCAGATCAGGCTGCTCCTTAAGCAGCTGATCAATATGCTTGCCAATCTTCTCTTCATCATCATGGGCATTTTTCACGGTAAAATGGATGTTCTTCGCGCTGTATCCCAGATCCATCAATCCTGCTTCCAGGCCTGTTAATTTCTCATAGCGGTTTTCGCCGATCATCAGGACGCCGATTTCAACAGACTCTTCCCCTTTCACTCCCAGAAAAGCATAGATCATTGCCGAAACGGCAACCGTCGTCAGGAAAAAGAAATACCACTTTGTCTTCACGTTCCGCGCCCCCATTTTCCGTATTCACTTCCACTATAACGGAAAAAGCAATGTAGCCATCTTGCAAAAAAGGATAATTTTATGAACAACAAAAAAGGTCCTCCTCTTTTCGAGGAGAACCTGGTTTCATGTTTTATTTCTTTTCGACAGCATGTCCGCCGAATTCGTTTCGCAATGCTGCGACAACTTTTCCTGTGAACGTGTCGTCTTCAAGTGAGCGGTAGCGCATCATCAATGAAAGCGCGATGACTGGTGCTGCTGTTTGCAGATCCAACGCTGTTTCAACTGTCCATTTTCCTTCACCAGATGAATGCATTACGCCCTTGATACTTTCAAGCTTAGGCTCTTTGGAGAAGGCATTTTCCATCAGTTCCATCAGCCAGCTGCGGATGACCGATCCATGGTTCCATACACGAGAAACTTCTTTATAGTCATAATCGAATGGGCTTTTTTCAAGAATCTCAAAACCTTCAGCGATCGCCTGCATCATTCCGTACTCAATCCCGTTGTGCACCATTTTCAGGAAGTGGCCGCTTCCGACCTTCCCAGTGTAAAGATAGCCGTTTTCAATCGAAATGTCCTTGAAGATAGGCTCAACATGAGCAAAAACTTCTGCATCGCCGCCGATCATTGTGCAGGCACCATTGCGAGCGCCTTCCATTCCGCCGCTCGTTCCCACGTCCATAAAGTGGACGCCGGCTGCAGAAAGCTTTTCAGCACGTCTTAATGTATCCTTATAGTTTGAATTTCCGCCATCAATCAGGATGTCGCCTTCTTCCAAGTATGGTGTGAACTTCTCGATCACCTGGTCGATCAATTCTCCGGCAGGAATCATAAGCCAGATCACGCGCGGCTTTGGCAGCATGTCCGCCATTGCCTGATAATCAGCTGCAATTTCGGCGCCTTCTGCTTTGATTTTCTGCATTGCTTCTTCATTAATATCATTCGCCACAACTTCATGGCCGTTTTCCATCAGGTTCAATACTAAGTTATAGCCCATTTTGCCAAGGCCAACCATTCCTAGTTTCACTTCGATGCACTCCTTTTAGTTAGCGTCTTTTCGAATGTTTTTCCGGACTGGATATGTGTATTCACGAAAAGTGCTTTTCTTATAACATGATAGTATCAAATATTTTTTCATATGTATATCTATTTTATGAAAATAATTTTCAAGACTAATATCTTTTAATCGAAATGGCTTCTCTTATTTTCTGCAGGTTGCCTAGCGTTTGTTCCTGCCTTGTTACGGATACTGCAACATGAAGCACGTCAATTAGGCTCAGCTGAACCAATCTTGAAGCCAAGGCCTCGGATCTGAATAGAGTTTCCCGTGATGTGGTATAGAGAACGTAATCCGCTTCTTTTGACAAAGGCGACTTGTAATGGCCCGTGATCGCGATGGTCGCTGCACCGTTAGCTTTTGCTATTTTCAATGCTTCTATGACATCTTTATTACTGCCGCTATGCGAAATGCCGATTGCCGCCTGCCCCGGGCCGAGCAGCGCTGCTGAAATGATCTGCTGGTGGCCATCACTATGGGCATTGCAATGAATGCCTGTCCGCAGGAATTTATGATAGGCATCAAGCGCAATCGCCGATGACCCGCCTGATCCATAAAAATCGATTCTCGTAGCCTTGCCTAGAACATCGATGATACTTTCAAGTACTTTGGCATCCAGAAGATTCAGCGTTTCCTTCATCGCTTCGATATGTCCGGCGAACACTTTTTCCGCAAGGGTTACAACCTCGTCTTCTTCCTTTATTTCTTCATGGATATTCTTGATCGGTTCCACTAGTTCACTCGCCAGAGCAATTTTGAAAGCTTGATAGCCCCTGAATCCCAGCCTTTTACAAAAGCGGAAAATCGTCGCCTCAGCAACAGAAGCATACTCCGCAAACTCGGTGATCGATAGATGAATGATTTCTTGCGTATTTTTCAATATGTAATCTGCAACCGCCTTCTCTTTGGAGGAAAGCGATGAGTAGATGGCGTTTATTTTAACGACAACATTTTGTCCATTTAGTTCGCTGGCCATATTTCCGCCCCCTTTTCTGTCGACTTTATTTTACCAAAAAAATTTCATCGTTATTTGCAGAGAATGAAAAATTTTTTCACCTGTCATGAAAAAATCGGGCCAAACTTTAGTTCAGCCCGAAGTTTATTTTTCCTATCATGATAGAATCGTATCAAACTATGGTTCGACCCGATGGACTTTTATTAATCGGACCAACTTTGGTTCAGCCCGATGCAGTTATTAATCCTGTTCAGTTAAAATGACCGGACCATCCTTTGTGATCGCGATTGTGTGCTCATACTGGGCAGACAGCTTGCCGTCCACTGTCCTTGCTGTCCAGCCATTGTCATCCATCTTCGTTTTCCACTCCCCGACATTGACCATCGGTTCGATCGTGAACACCATGCCCTCTTTGAGGCGCGGACCTTTTCCCGGCAGACCATAGTGCGGGATATCCGGTTTCTCATGGATCACAGAACCGATTCCGTGGCCGATGAATTCACGCACAACCGAAAATCCCTCGCCCTCAACATAGGACTGGATCGCATGGCTGATATCACCAACACGGTTGCCGTGCACTGATGCGGCAATTCCGCGGTATAATGCCTCTTTTGTCACTTCCAGCAGTTTTTGCGACTGTTCGCTGATATTGCCTACTGCATAGCTCCAGGCAGAATCAGCAAGAGCCCCGTTCAGGTTGACGACCATGTCGATCGTGACAATGTCGCCATCCTTGAGCGCTTCTTTCCGCGGAAATCCATGGCAAACCTCATCATTGATGCTTGCGCAGGTTGCATACTGATAGTTCCGATATCCTTTTTGCTGCGGAGTCGCACCATTCTTTTTCAAAAAATCCTCCACAAACTCATCAATTTCCCAGGTTGTAACCCCTGGCTTGATGATTTTGCGCAGCTCTTTATGGACAGAAGCAAGCAACTTTCCAGCTTCCTTCATATTTTCAATCTCTCGTGCCGATTTTAAAACAATCATTCCTTCATCTCCCTGATTCAACGTCATTCTTATAATATATTATACAAAGATAGGAGCAAAATGAACTGGTTGTGGGTTGATGTGAGAAAATTGAACTGAATATATAGCTACCACAAAACTTTATTGGCGAAAATATAATTTTATTGGCGATTTCACTCCGTTTATTGGCGAAAATTCAGTTTTATTGGCGATTTGTCCCTATTTATTGGCGATAATCAAACTTTATTGGCGAACTGGAAATTTTCTGCGTTTTTTTCCAGTTCCAAAGACTATTCATCTCAAAATAAAAAACCCTTCTGCCTCAGCAAAAGGGTTCTTTCAATTATTTTTCCAACACTTTAAGAGCCTCACGGTTAAACGCTGGAATATCTTTCGGTTCTCTGCTGGTCACCAACTGGTTGCAGCAGACGACGACTTCCTTGTCCATGTATTTCGCTCCGGCGTATTCCATGTCGACGCGGATGGACTTGTAACCTGTTGCGCCTCGGCCTTCGAGAGTCTTGGCTGTCAGCAATAGCTGTGGACCATGGCATATCGCAAATACCGGTTTCTTCTCATCCATGAAATACTTGGCGAATTCCACGAACCGCTCGTCCTCACGAAGCTGGTCAGGGGAGAAGCCGCCTGGTATGAACAGTGCATCGAAATCTTCCGGCTTGACGTTGTCGATGCTTTCGTCGATCTTGACCTCTGCTTTGCCTTGCTTGCCTTTTACTGTCTTCCCTTTTTCTTTTTCAATTGTCATAACTTCATGTCCGGCTTCTGTAAAAGCGCGTGAAGGCTCAAGATACTCCACATCTTCAAATAGATCGGTTATTAAACAGGCAATTTTTTTACCCATAATTTCAACATCTCCTTTTTAAAAATTCTCCACTATTTAAAATTCCCTGTCCTCAGACTATGAAACATCCTGAAACCACTTCCATAATTTTGTATAAAAACATGCAATTAGACCTATCTTATACCAAAGATAAAAAAAACATTTTATATTTCCTTCATTCAACTATAATTTAACTTAGGACATCAATAGGGAGAGAGGCATCATGAACTTTAGTTATGTCAATGTAATGGAAGAGGTCGTTTCTACGCTTGTCAATGTGCTGATGATGAGCCCGGATTACCAGACTTTCTGCAATTGCCAGAAGTGCCGGAACGATATCATCGCCATCAGCCTGAACACTCTTCCAAGTCACTATGTCACTACAGAAGACGGCCGGAAGATGGTCTATGAACAGCTTAATACCCAGGAAAACAGAGCCTGGATCAATAAAAGGATCATCAGTGCCATACATCTTGTCGGAAAGTATCCGAAGCATTAAGAACAGCGTCGTCTGACGAGCTGGAGCAGGACGCGGAATTCTAATAAAAGCTGCCATTATATTGCCTGGTTCATCCGGCAACATTAATGGCAGCTTCTTTTTTATATAGATTGAGTATCCATACGCCTGGCAAAATCAACGAACCGGAACTTGTCGGGACGGTGCCTTGACTCAGTATATTGAAACAGAGTGGCATCATCAAAATGGATATAGTTCTTCACGATGACGATTGCATGGAATCCTTGCATATCGAGAAGTTCACGGTCTTCGGCGCTCGGCTCCTCCACGGTGAATTCTTTCTTTGCAAAGCTGATTTTCTTCTCAAGCTGCCCTTCAATGTACTCAAATATCGAGTTCTCGCATTTCTGGCGTGACAGCCCTGGCACATGCCTTTCTACCAGGTAATCCTTATCGAGAATCACTCGTTCTTCATCAATATGCCGTACTCTTTTTACCTTCCAAACCTTTTCATCATCATCAACATTCAATTCCCGCGCAATTTCCTGGCCGGCCAGCTCGAGAGTGAAATCCTCCACCGTCGTTTTAGCCTTACCGCCCATATTCTCTGCCAGTTCTTTAAAACTGATCAATCCAGTAATCGGAAACTGATGCCTTTTCAAATCGAGTACAAGTGAACCTTTGCCGCGGATTTTTTGGATGAAGCCATTTTGGGCAAGCAGATTCAGCGCTTTGCGGATGGTTTCCCTAGAAGTTTGATACATGTCCGCAAATTCATTTTCGGATGGCAAAATTGTTTTAGGAGGATAATTTCCTCCCTGGATTTGTTTCGCGATTTCTTCATAGATCAATAAATACTTTTTCTGCACAACACATCACCGTACCTTGTCTGATTGCTACCATTTTACCTTTTTTAAGTCCGTTTGAATACAATAGTCTTTGGCCATAAAAACTTCATAAAATCAGCTACAACTTTCAACTGCAACTGCCGATATAAAAGCTGCGAGTTTTTTCCCAACTTGTTTTTTCCTAAAAGTGAAGCAAAAAAACTTGGTGTGTGGTTATAATTGTTCTATAAGGTGTTCTTAATATGGAACTATTTTATCAGATTTGTTATGATATAACTATAAATTGATAAGGTGTGTGGATAACAGTGATTGGTGAACGCGTCAAAAAACTTCGACAAGAGAAAAGAATGTCCTTATCCGAATTGGCAGAACAAGCTGGCGTGGCAAAATCCTATTTAAGCTCACTGGAACGAAACCTTCAAACGAATCCTTCAATCCAATTTTTAGAAAAGATCGCTGGAGTACTGAATGTGCCAGTGGACCATCTGATCCATGAACAACCCGATAAAGAGAACATGGATTCAGACTGGGTCAATCTTGTAAAAGAAGCAATGGATTCCGGGATCACGAAGGACCAGTTCCGTGAGTTTCTTGAATTCAATAAATGGCGACTCCACAATAAATGATATCAAGGGCAGCTTTGGTGGCTGTCCTTTTTCATGCAAGGCCGCAACAAGTGTACGTAAGGAGGCCAATGCAAAATAAAAAGCACCTCCATAAGAGCTGCCCGATCGCACTTCTATTGTCTATGTATGGATTCCTAGCTATTTTTTGTCTTCGTTAAAAATTCCCTGATTTCTTCTTTGTTGATTCCCATTTCCAATGCTTCCATTAAAAGCTGCATCCATTCTGTATCCAATTCTTCAAAAACTACCTGCTCTTTAATCAAGTTCTTCCCCCCAAAATACAATTAGTATTCCAGGCAGTCCGGCCATCATAGTCAATTGCACCTTAGACCCGTGACTTTGCGTCCTAGTTTTTCAACAAGTTTGCCTTTTTCTGTATCTTTTTACTCACTTTTAAGTCCCAATGTCATTGTACCTTGTTCTATATATTTAACATGTAAGTATTTGTCGGCCGCATCAGAAGGTTTTTTTCTTTTTTCTTCCAAACAATTACAAAATCATAGTTAGAAAGAGTATTTTTCTGAAAATTACAACCATTTTGGTGAGATATTTTGTCAAATAATATCTCTAATTGTTGAACTCTTTTTATTTATTCACCCCCATAAACTCAAGAGTTGGCCATTTTCTTATACTTTTGCTTTTTCCAGTCCGACATAATGGCCACTTTTTCAAGACTGATAGCATTAAAGAATGGATATCGGGTTAAATCATTTCCGCAAATCGGGCAGAGCCATTCTCCTGCCTCACTGCTGCTAAACGACGGACGATTGCATCGATCACAATTTTTTCTATACACAGACATCCTGCCTCCTTCTTAAAGTGGCTTACTGCCTTATTCCATTGAAGTATAGTTCATTTGTACCAATTCTGAAAAAGTCTAAAATATGGCGAATTTTCTTAAAAAAGAACAAAAATCGTTCTTTTTTAAGAAAATGCTCTGTTTATCTTAGTTTCTTGTATTTTTAAAAGAACCTTTTTGTTCGTTATAATGAATTAATAGATGAATTCAAAGGAGATCCCTATATGAAGGTTGGCGAGAAAATTAAAAGCTTACGGCTTGAAAAAAAGTATTCTATTAGCGAGCTCTCTGAAAAAGCGAAGGTTTCTAAATCCTATCTCAGCTACATCGAAAGGGGAATCCAGGAAAATCCCTCTCTTCAGGTGCTTTCCAGGCTGGCAGACAATCTGGATACAACTGTGGAGTATTTGATGGGACAAAATAATACGAATGCTTTCATGAAGCCTGTTGATGAGGAATGGGCTGGACTCGTTGATGAAGCTATAAAAAACGGAATAAGCAAAGAAGACTTTGCTTATTATTTGGATTTCATGAAGTTTACAAGCAGGAATAAACAGGATAAACAATAAGCATATATACTAAAGTACAATTTTAAATCGCTCTTTAGACCATATATTTCACGTTCATTACTGCTTAATCTTCTTTTTGGGCCGACAAAATACATAGTCAGTCCCCCATGCACTGTAACCTGGCATCCTATAAACGATGCTGGAAACCTGTCACAAAATATTCATAAAAACAAACTACTTCTCACGATTTCCCCACTGATTTTTCGCATTTTAATCACAACTCCTTGATAGGATTGAAATCGATCAAAGGAGGAGAATAAAATGAAGAAATTATTTGCTGTCATGATAGCATTCTTTTTAATGATAATTGTTTCTGCTTGCGGAGATGAAGCAGCAGAAAATGAGCAGAAAGACGGACAGGAGACTGCCGCAACAGAGATGAAGCATGAGGAAAATGATCACGATCATGGAGATGGACCTCATGAACCTGGTGCCAATGATGTTTGTGCTTTCTGCAATATGAAGGTATACGACGAAGCTGATCCAATGGGAGTATTCACAGCTCAGGCTAAAACGAAAGACGGAGAATATGTATTCTTTGACGACTCCGGATGTTTATTGAATATCACACGTCGTGATGATGTGGAATTTGAAGAAACTTGGGTACGTGATTATATTACATCTGAATGGATCGATGCCGATTCCGCAATTCCTGTAAAAGCAGATATTAAAACACCTATGAAATACGGCTATGCTTTCTTCAAGGAGAATGAAAGCGCCGAAAAATTCATTTCAGAAAACAACGACAAGAATCCAGCAATGGCAACATGGGAGCAAATCGACCAAGTCTCAAAAGAACGCTACATGAAAAAAATGAAGATGAACAATGATAGCATGGATAAGAACAGCGATAGCATGGAAAAGGATAGCGATATGGATGGCGAAAGTGAAATGCATGGCGACAGCGAAGAGGATAGCGGCCATTAAGTATACAGCATCTATTAATGACAAAAAAAAATCCCGGTGCAGACATCAGCACCGGGATTTTTTTTCATATTCATGAACTAATGAAAGAACACTTTTTCAAGAGGTGTATAGATTCCATTTTTTTGTACAAGTGATTCTACTGAATCACAATACTGCAGCTGCCCTTCCTGCATGAACGCAGCCCTGTCTGCCAATTCCTCGACGAGACTGAGGATATGGGTAGTAAAGAAAATTGTCCTGCCCTGCTTTTTCTCTTCCTGGACAATTTCCTTGAAGCGGTATACCCACAATGGATCAAGACCATTGGTTGGCTCATCGAGGATACGCAGAGGAACATCCGGCAACAGCGCCTGTGCCAGTGAAAGACGTTGCTGCATTCCTTTAGAGTATTGTTTGATTTGCATGTTTTTCACATCGAATAATCCAACCTGTTGCAGTGTTTCTACGACTTTCTCACCACTTATTCCTCTTAATCTCGCAAAAAAAGTCAAGGCTTCCAAACCTGTCAGCTGGCGAGGAAAGAGCATTTCATCCGGCATATAGGAAAATAGCTTTTTGAATCCCTGGTTTTGCGGGTCAATGACCTTTCCGTCCATCAAGATCTTGCCAGCAGTCGGTTTCATCATCCCTGTCAGCATCTTGATCAACGTACTCTTACCCGCGCCATTTCCGCCGCAAAGCGCAAAGATTTCAGGCTTGTTGATGGTGAAGTGAATGTCAGTGATTTTTTTCGTCTCACTATAATGTTTTGCCAGTCCTTCTATTCTGATCCATTCGCTGCTATTCATCACTAACCCCCCGTTTCATCCTGTACACTGTGAAGAGGACAGGCAGTACCGTCCAGAGCAAAACGGCAAGTACAAACATCATTTTCCCGGCCAATCCATCTGCCCAGATGGTCAAGTCATATAATCGCGGTCCAAATACAGAAGCTCCATCAAGTGACAAGATTGACTGGACTCTGATCAACTCTACCGGATTCAGAAAGATAGACACAGTCAGCATTGGCAGCAGCCACTGCTTCATCAGGAACATGCTTAATCCCATAATGATAAATTCATAGAAAAGCACAAGGAAAGCCCAGACAATCAGGCTTATTCCCAGTGCTTGGAATCGTGTTTTGGCGATTATGCCAATCATCATTGCCAGCGACAGAAAGATTGCCGCTAGCAAGATCGAATATAGATAAAATAATATCAACAAGGAAACTGAGACTCCTCCGCCGACGAAGAAAATGACGAGCAAGGCTGAGCCATACCCAAATGTCAAAACGGACCAGACGGCAATAAATAATCCTGCATACTTCCCAAGGATGATGGCCCACGGGGAAATCGGATAGGTCAGCAGCAGCATTAGCCCGCGGTCTTCCTTTTCGCCTGACAGGAATAAGCTGCCGATCAACAATGACAGCAAGGGAATCAGCAACAAGTTGATATTCAGCAAGCTGGCTGTCATCCTGTTAAAACCGTCAAATCCAGTTCCGCCAGTGTTTCCAAGGAACGCAACCATCACAGCCAGGGATGAGAACAATAATCCAAAACCTGCAAGCCAATGGCTTCTCATCATTAAGGTCATTTGCTGCCTGGCGATGTGCCTCATTGCTCCCAGCTCCACTCATGTTTCTTTAATGACTCATAATCCAGTACTTCTCCCATTCCCTGGTCTTTTACGTACTTCTCCGCACTCTCTTTGTCCTTGAAACTGACAACACCATTTGCCATTGGCGTCCAGAAATCAGGATGGTACGCATGGAAGGCTTTTTCAAGCTCGACCCATTCTCCTGTGTCCACATCACGGACGTATTGTTTTGCGGCATTTTCTTCCTTAAGATGTGCCTCCATTTCCACAAATTCATCCATACATCCTATATCATCAAATTTATAAACTTCCCCATCAGCAGTGACGACCTCGGTAGCAAAGTGCTCATGGGCAAGACCCATATTGCACACCTCACACACATCAATTTCCGGGTTGATTTCCTCTGGTTCCATCGTGCTGTTTTGGCAGCCCGATATCAACGCGGCCGACATTAGCAATAAAGCTCCAGTCTTATTAATCATGACAGTTTCCTTCCTTTCACAATGACAAATATCGATAACAAAATGAACAGTATGCCTATTAAACCAGGCACCATCCGATCCTTGCTGTGATGTTGTGCTTCCTGAAGCATGGCTACTGGTTCTACTAGCGGGCGGGCATCATACACATCTGCTGTCCCAAAAGAAGGAAACAATGCTTCTGCCTTTGTCCACAGCTTGATTGAAGGACTTTCAAAAAAGAATTGCCAGTACGGCTGCTTGCGCAACAGGCGATCGTACAGGGAACCTGCCTTGTATGCTTCCTCTCCCACACCATCACCTGAAAGGTCAAAACTGCTGTAATCATCCCAATAATTACCCTTCACACCATCATCAAGCCTCATATCCTCCCCTGAAATCTTGGACGGGACGACATTTCCGATAAAATTATTTTCGGTAAACGTATTATTTTCATTCTTGCCCATGAATTCCAGGCCAACTTGATTTGCGGCAATCTGATTCCTGTTGACTTGAGTATCGGCCCCATATTCCAGGGAGAGTCCGGTGCTGTTCCGAAGAATTTCATTCCCCTCCACGAGTACGTCTTTTGTTTCATAAATCAAGATACCGTAACCCCGGAAATGAAACTGGTCCGTCACCTTGTTTTCAATAAAATCAATGCCGGCAGAATCCATCACCATGAGCCCTGTCACATTTTTTTCGACATGGTTCCTTTCCGCGAGGATTTCTTCACTGAACATAAAGTGCATGCCATAGCGTGATTCGCTGACGTGGTTATCAAGCACCTTGATGCCTTTCGTAAAATCAAAATATATACCATCCTGGACATTCACAATCTCATTTTCTTTCAGCAAATGGCCGTCACCCTTGAACATATGGATGCCGTTCCCACGCTTGGAAAAATGAGATTCATTGCTTGTAATGCTGTTTCCTAGTATCTGATTTTCATTGCTGTTCGCTATATAAATTCCATTCTGGACATCTTTTAAAGTATTGTTCTGGATTACATTTCGGTGAGCTTTTTTAATATAGATTCCGCTGTCCTCCTGACCAGAGCCGCTATTCTGGATGGTGAGTCCTTCAATAACCACATTTGAAGCTGTCACCATGATGACATTCCCATTTCCACCCCCATCAATGATGGTCCCCTTTTCTCCTTTTATATAGATTTCCTTATTGATCATCAGACTTTCTTTATATACTCCTGGAGCGACAAGGATGGTATCCCCATTTCTGGCACCTTCTACAGCTCTCTGGATTGATTGGCCGCGCTCCACTTTGAACTCCTCAGCAAAGGTATTCATAGGGATGAATAATAGAAGCAAAAAGAAAATGATGGCAAGCGGCTTTTTCAGCCTCCACATAAAGCTGCCTCCTCCCGGCAATAGTTTCTTTTTAAAATTTAGCAAAAAAATGTGAGGAAACCTTGAAATATTTGTTGGAAAACATTGAAGTTACTAATGTGATTTACTGTGAAAGTAGGGGATAACTCGTTAACTTGTGAAGTTTTCAGAATAATCAAAAGTAATTGTGTCTATTTTGTGACAAATCCAATATAATGTTATTAATATGCAAACCTTAATAAGGTTAAGGGAGGACTTGGACATGACCATTGTTCATCTATTAAACTTCTCCATTCCAATCGCGATGATGCTCGTCATCGGTTACGGCATCGATAAAATGTGTCAGCCTGATACAACGGAACAGGAAGCCGAGTAATGATTGCGGCTTTCTTTTTTTGCCATAAAGATGGGGATTATGACATACAATTACCATTTCGCTATATAAAATGAAAATCGCTATATAAAAGAAAAAGTCGCTATAATATTTAAAAAGTTGCTATATAATTACATAAGTCGCTATATAAATGAAAAAGTCGCTATAAAAAATTTTTTTCGGTATGTAAAATTTCTTTTTCGCTATTGTAAACTACCCTTTTCGCTAAAAACTTCTTTCTACGTATGCATTAATCTAAAATATGCGAGCTAGCCTGCACAAAAAAAGCAAGATTCCACGTGGAATCTTGCTTCAGTTTGTCGACAAAAGGGGTTCGGAATGGTCTCATTCCGAACCCCCTTTTGGATTTCGTCGGATGTTTTAAAGAAAATAGACTCTCTTCGCTATACTTTTAGGCCATTACTGGACTTCTCCAAGTCCAGTTGGCCATCTTCTTCAAGTTCAAGGCAGCGAAAGTAAGCATCGCCTGCATCGACAATTTTTTAAGCCCCCTTAGGGTTGTCCAACGCATGCCATGCTTTTCTTTTGCATCTGCGAATACGCGCTCTATGGTTTCCTTACGCTTCGCATAGATTTCTTTTACTTCCTGCTTGTGCCTCAAGTGGTCCGTTTCTTCCACATACTCCTGCCAGATATGGCGAGTTACCACCTTTTGATGATCCTTGCTTTCTGTACATTGCGCTAAAAACGGGCAGGTTGCACAGATGTGTTTTGGGGATTTATATTCACGATACCCCTCTTTTGTGGTGGTCGAATACTTCAGGATCTCACCGGCAGGACACAAATAACAGTCGTAGAATTCGTCATATACATAGTCATATTTACGGAAGAATCCGTCCTTCGTTCGCGGTCGTGTATAAGGCAAAGCCGGAGTCATTTCGTTTTCCATCAGGAACTTCGTAATAGCTGGAGTTTTATAGGCTGCGTCGGCCGCAACGGCTTTGGGCTTTCCGACTTTCTCTATCACTTGTTCTACCAGTGGCTCAAGAATCAGGCTGTCATGCGTGTTACCAGGTGTAACAATTGTCCCCAGGACAAATCCGTTACGGTCTGATGCCGCATGAAAGGAGTAGGCAAACTGTTTTGTGCGCTCGTCTTTGACGTAGTATCCACTCTCCGGATCGGTCGTGCTTTCCTTGATTTCCTTTGACTCTTCCTTATCAAATTTATCAGGAGGAAATGGCTTCTTCCCATGGTCTTCCCGATCCAAATTGATTTCTTCCTGGAGTTTCTCCTGATACGCTCGTGTTTCCTTACGCACCACTTTCTTCTCGAATTTATGCTTATTCGCACTTGCTTTTACATGGGTTGAATCAATAAAGACATGTTCAGCACTAATAAGTTTCTTATCAGCTGCGGTCTTAAGAATTCGATAGAAGATCTGTTCAAACAAATCGGTATCTTTAAAACGGCGTTCGTAATTCTTCCCGAAGGTGGAGAAGTGGGGCACTTTATCATGGAATCCATAACCTAAAAACCAGCGGTAGGCCATATTCGTTTCTACTTCGGCAATGGTCTGGCGCATGGAACGGATGCCAAAGGTATATTGAATGAAGGTAAGTTTAATTAAAATCACAGGGTCAATGCTTGGGCGCCCTACTTCCGAATACACATCCTTCACCAATTCATAGATGAAAGTAAAATCAAGGGCTGCTTCCATCTTGCGGACTAAATGTTCCTGAGGAACCAGTTGGTCTAAAGCAACCATTTCTAATTGATCTCGTTGGATTGGATTATTTTTCGAAAGCATATTTATCACCTCAAGCGTTATATATATCTATTTTAAAAGAGACTTATGGTTAGTTCCACACTAAGTTGATGAATTCTGTTGATTGGAGTGGAAGGCGCGTAGACTCCTGCGGAATCAGACGGACAGGTGAGACCCCGCAGGCGCCAACGGCGACGAGGAGGCTCACCGCCGGCCCCGCGGAAAGCGAAGCGCCTGGAACGGAAATCAACAGCCCCATTCGAGCACCATCCAAAAAAAGACTGTAAACAAACAGGATTTTCATCGAGTTTGTCTACAGTCTGAAGCAAGATTCCACGTGGAATCTTGCTTTTTTATCATCCCTTCACGACTGTTGCTGCTGTTTTTACAAATATTTTGTTTCCCTGAATGAAGAACAAGATACTTCCGAGCACTGCCAAAGCGATGAACGAGAATAACACGGTTCCACCTGCTTCATTCAATAAATAACCTCCGGCAATCGGACCGATAAAGTGGCCAATTTTCCGGAACTGCGCGGCTCCGAAATAGGTTCCGCGAAGCTCATCTGTTGCGAGCTGGTCGACGAGATAGCTGCTTGATGGGAAGATGAGAATTTCCCCTACTGTAATAAAGACAATGGCCAGTATGCCAGTGTACCAACCTGTTACAAACCCGAATGTCAGCATGCCCGCTGATAGGAAGACTGCTCCTGCCATCATCACCTGCATCGTTTGGAATCTTTCTGCAAAGTGGCTGATCGGCATCTGCAACAGGACGACCATGACTGCATTGATGGACAGCATCACAGAATATACGAATACTCCATTTGCAATCGAAGACTCAAGATATTGCGGAACATTCGACTCCATTTGGGAGTATCCAAAATTAATGATGATGGTTCCTAATATCAAATACCTTAATGCTTTATCTTTGCCAATGATCTTAAGGGAGCTGGCAATCGTTACTTTACTGGCCCCTCCAACTACCTGATTACCCAGGTCGTATTTTTTCATCATCAGTGCCAGAATCAGTACATAAATGAAATACATGATCCCTGTCACCATGAAAGCCGATTTGGCTGAAACCACTGCGAGATAGGCGCCCAGCAACGGTCCGACCGAAGCTCCGATATTGATCGCGGTATATCTCAGAGAAAATGCCCTCATCCGCTTGCTTTTTTCCGTCAGGTCGGCAATCAGCGCCTGGCCGGTCGGTTCGAAAAATGACCCGCTCAAACCATTCAATGCATTAAGAATAATGAACCAGCCCGGTGTCTCTGCAATCATAAAGCCAAAATAGACGAGCGACATCGAAAACAATGAACCAATCATGACTGGTTTGCGTCCCAATCGGTCAGATAAATGGCCGCCGAGGAAACCGCCGACCACTCCTGATAATGGGCTGATCCCAATCGTCAATCCGATCAATACAGGGTGCAAGTCAAGATTCCTGGATAGGTAAATGGCCAGGAAAGGAAGCGTCGCGAATGCTGAACCCCTTGCAAGAACAGTTCCGCTCAGCAGCACCCATACAATCGGATGGAACTGCCGGTAATAGTTTTTAAGTTTATTCATTTGGTTTACCTCATAATTTTAGATTATTAAATCATAGCAAATATCCAAAATTATGAAAATACCCTTTTAAAAATAAATAAACCGCTGCCTATCTCATGGCAGCGGTCCTTCGTTTTATTGTCCCGGATTATTGCTTGTCCGCGGAAGAATCAGAATTTCTACCCGGCGGTTCCTTGCCTTGCCTTCTGCTGTGTCGTTCGTGGCGACTGGCTGGAATTCACCGAATCCTTTTGCGCTGAACCAGCGCGGGTCAAGCTGTTCATTTTTCAAGATGATCTTCATGAATTCGACGGCCCTCATGACGCTCAGTTCCCAGTTCGATTCATATCTTGCAGTCCTGATTGGCACATTATCGGTGTGTCCGCTGATGATGATATTCCTTGGAGGCTCCATGACCAGCAAGTCAGCGATTTCGTTGGCAATGTTGATATCGGTAGTACGGACCTCCGCCCGTCCCGATTCAAACAGGACATTGTCGCGGATTGTCAGCAGCAGCCCCTCATCGGTCAACTTCGTATCCAGTTTATCAGTCAGCTTTTTGTCTTCTATATAGGAGTTGACCTTCTGCTGGATCGCGAGAAGCTCCATCTGATCTTTTGCCATATCGGCCTTTTCCTCGTCATTCTTTTCAACATCTTCCTTGCGTTCATCAGGCGATTCCATTTGGCCTTCAGGCATAGGGCTCTGGAACTCGAACACCCCGGTCCCGCCGGCAAAAACATCATTGAACGCTTTTGAAAGTTGCTGGAATTTGACAGCATCGACCGAACTCATCGCAAACAACACGATGAAAAGTGCCAGAAGGAGGGTGAGCAGGTCCGCATACGGAATCAGCCAGGACTCATCCATATGCTCATCGTGGTGCTTCTTCTTCCTTCTCCTACTCATCCGTCGCCACGCCGCTTTCCTCAAGGATCAGCTTCCGTTCGCCAGCCGGCAAATAAGAAGCAAGCTTTTGCTCGATCACTCTTGGTGCTTCCCCTTCAAGAATGGAAAGGATCCCTTCAATCATCATGTATTTAACCTGAGCTTCCTGCTTCGACTTTCGCTTCAATTTATTAGCAAATGGATGCCATAAAACATAACCCGTAAAAATACCCAGCAAGGTCGCAACGAATGCCGCACTGATTGCTTTTCCTAACTCTTCTGTATTATCCATATGGCTTAGCGCCGCAATCAAGCCAACTACCGCTCCAAGAACACCAAGTGTCGGAGCATATGTGCCAGCCTGTGTGAAGATGGCCGCTCCAGAAAGGTGGCGTTCCTCCATCGCTTCCACTTCTTCTGTTAAAACATCCCTGATGTAGTCAGCGCTCTGGCCATCAACAGCCAATGATAATCCATTCTTGAGGAACTCATCATCAATCTCACTAGTTTTCGCTTCAAGAGCAAGCAAACCCTCTTTACGGGCTAGCTGGGCCCATTCAGAAAACAGGCGGATCAGCGAGGGCAAATCAGCGCTTTCCTGCTCCTTGAATAAAATTTTAAAAAGTTTCGGGACTTTCTTCAGCTCTTTTGCGGGAAAGGCAATTGTCACCGCCGCAACCGTACCCACCAATATAATCAAGATCGCTGCAGGATTGGCAAGGGCACTCGGGCTTACACCTTTGAAAACCATTCCTACTCCTACCGCAATGATCGCTAATATGACACCAATGATCGACGACTTATCCATGTACGACTCCCCTGTCTGCTATACTTCTATTCCTGTCTCAAATGTTAACTGTCATAATATCTCTTTTTATTTCGACATATTTTTAAAAATCTTAAGTGATGGGCACGAAAAATAAATTTTCCTAAACAATAAAAATTCAGTTTTTCTATGCCGATATAATATAAGCAACAATTAAAAGACAATCTAAGGAGGCTATTTCGTGGAGGCTATTCAAAATCTCCGCAAGCAGGATACAAGAAAGAAGAACATCTTAATGCTCAGCACTTATTCGGTATCCTTGATTGCGACAGCTGCCTATACAATTATTGGAAATGAACCATTCTATAAAACAATGGTTTATGTAAGTGAATTAACATTCTTCATCCTGTTTTTCCTGATTTTCCAGCTATGGCTTAAGAAGGAGTCCATATTCCCTTATGCCGCTTTTGCTGCTATTTTCATCCATCACTTCTTTTATATCGGATTGTATGGAGGCAACGGAGCCTTCTTGCTCGTCCTGCTGTTCCTGGCCGTTTTTTCAGCCATCCATTTTGATATAAAAATCTTTGTTACCGGGTACAGCCTGGGCCTTGTTGCCGTTATTATGAACACCATGCTGGCGACAGAAAACCAGGACTTTTTAAGTAGTACATTCACGGCAATTGTACTTTGCTACATCTTAATCGGAGCAGTGCTGTTCGTCTTGATCCGTTTGAACAAAGCTGCATTTAAATCGCTCGAGACCTTCCTGGCGGATTCAGAAAATGAAAAAGTCCGTAAAGAACAGCACAGCGCTTTGCTCCATGGTGAACTTCTAGTCGTTACTGAAAGCCTTGGCAAAATCAATAACCAAATCCAGACCCATCTTTCTTCACAAACGGAAATGAAAATCGCTGTTAATGAAATTTCTGCCGGAAGCCAGGTGCAGACGGAACAGATCAACCAAATTTCCGAAAATGCAGAACTGACAAAGCAGAGAATGGATGAAATGTCCGATATGTCCGTCCTGCTCTCAGATAATACTTTGCAGGCAGCCAAGGCGTCCGAAAGCGGCTCATTGAAAATAGCCGAGCTTCAGGGCGACATGAAGGATCTTGCTTCTTCCATTTCCGAATTGAGCCAGACATTCTCCATGCTGACGAAAAAAATAGAAGAAACGAATGGCTTCATCGTCAATATCAGGAACATCACCGAGCAAACGAACCTGCTCGCTTTGAACGCTTCGATTGAAGCGGCACGGGCTGGCGAAGCTGGCAAAGGGTTCTCTGTTGTTGCCAACGAAATCCGCAAACTCGCGGAAATGACGAAAGAAACAGCCATCCAGATTACCGAGAACCTTACTTCTGTAAATGAAACGAACTCAGCTGCTCTGGAAAAAATGAACGACAGCAGTGAAAAACTAACCGAAAGCCGTTCCGCTGTTGAGGAGGTTTCCGGATTCTTCACAGAAGTAAGCAGTACATTGCGTGAGCTGACCAATCAATTCGGCCAATTCGAATTGACGGTCAGTGATGTTAAAAATCAGACAGGCGATGTCGAAGCCTCCACACGTGAGCTTGCAGCCATTATCGAACAGGCAACAGCAGGCCTCGAGGAAATGAACGCCACGATCGAAACATTGAACGACGATAACCAGACAATTGCTGCCTATGTCAGCCAGACTGCAGCTGCGGCAGAAAAGATTAAAACATTAGGCGCATAAACGCCAGATTCATTCCATAAAAAGGGCCAGGCGGATTTCTCCGCCTGGCCCTTTCCTTTATAGCAGCTTCTTTTCAATTTTCCGTTCGTAATTCTTAAATAGCGAGGAGTTTGTTTTCGCTCCCCGGCTGGACATGATTTTATTGTATCTTAGAAGCTTCTGGCTAAGTTCCTGGTTCAGTCTGTTTTTTTCTTCTGGATTTTCACAAGTGCGGATCAGGTCCTCGATGGACATCACTTCCTGCCTGAGCCTCTGCTCTTCAGGAGAGAAGCCGGCATTTTTCAGCATTTTGTAGGCCATTCTCAGTTCTTCTGGCACGGCTGACAGATCTTCCAGATTCAAAGGCTTCCCGTAGCCAGGCAAATTTTCAAACTCCCCTTCCCTATAGGCTTTTTTAATCCGATCCTCAGACACCACCATTGAAAAATCCATCTGAACCACTCCAGTTCATTATTAGTATTTATACTATCATTATATTACTTTAATCCAGTATTTTCTAATTTTAATATTTGGAAAAAGTGATTTTATCACGTTAAAGGTTTAGAGAGTTAGCAAGCTGGTTATTTAGTATGTAAAAATAATTACACAACAAGGGGTGTCATACAATGGTTTTAGGGGGTATAGGATTCACGCTTATTTCAGCCGCCTTCTTCATGGGGCTGGTCGCATGGTATTCGTATGTAAAAACAAAGGGTGAAGTCAGTGATTCTGCAGGTTATTTCTTGGCAGGACGCGGACTGACAGGCGGCTTCATTGCCGGCTCACTGCTGCTTACCAACCTATCGGCAGAGCAGCTTGTCGGCTTGAATGGACAAGCCTATCGCACCAACTTATCGAATATGGCATGGGAAGTTACAGCCGCTTTTGCCATCATCATCATGGCGATTTATCTGCTTCCGAAGTATCTGCGCGGCAATTTTACAACGCTTCCTGAATTCTTGAGCAAGCGATATGATGAAGGTGTCAGACAATACACCGTTCTTCTATTCATGCTTGGATATATTCTCGTTACCGCGCCTTCCATGCTGTATTCCGGAGCGCTTGCTGTATTGCAGCTCTTCAATTTTCCTGAGCTGTTCGGGATTTCCTATGTGGCTTCCGTTTGGATTGTCATTTGGCTCATCGGAATCATTGGAGCGATCTATGCAATTTTCGGCGGACTGAAGGCTGTTGCGATTTCTGATACATTGAACGGGATTGGCTTGATCATCATTGGACTGCTTGTTCCCATCCTGGGCCTGATTGCCCTTGGTGATGGAAGTATCGGCGATGGAATGAAACAAATCGCAACCACAAACCCTGAAAAAATGAATTCGATTGGAACAAAGCAAGATTCCGTGCCATTCGGCACCATTTTTACCGGAATGATTTTCGCTAACTTATTCTACTGGGCTTCAAACCAGTATGTGATCCAGCGTACACTCGGTGCGAAGAACCTTGCTGAAGGGCAAAAAGGCGTTTTGATCTCAGGATTTTATAAATTATTAGTACCATTGACAATGATGATTCCTGGAGTCATCGCCTTCCATATGTATGGAGATGGACTGAAATCTGTAGATTTGGCCTATCCTGCATTGATAGCCGATGTATTGCCGACGTGGATGTCAGGCTTCTTCCTGGCCGTCCTGCTTGGCGCCGTCTTGAGCTCATTCAACTCATTATTGAACAGCGCAGCAACAATGTTCGCGCTTGATATTTATAAAGCACGCTTCAACCCTGGAGCAGATGATCAGAAGCTGATTTCAATCAGCAAAATCGCCGGCACTCTCCTCGCAGTAGTGTCCCTGTGTATTGCACCACTGCTGATGAATGCTCCTGAAGGCTTATGGGACTTGATCAGAAGATTCACAGGATTTTTCAATATTCCCATCATCGTCATCCTGCTCGTCGGGATTTTTACAAAACGAGTACCTGCGCTTGCAGCCAAATTCGTGATTATCTTCCACGTTATCACTTATTATATGCTCGTTTGGGGCACACAGCATCTGTTCGACTTTACTGTACCGATCCATTTTATCCACATTTACGCCATCTTGTTCGTCGTTGAAGTAGTGATCATGATCGCCATCGGAATGTGGAGACCTACAGCCAACCCATATACATTCCGTTCTGAGGCGGCAGTCTACATGGTCCCATGGAAATACTCCCTGCCAGTATCCATTGTCCTGCTGGCACTTGTAGCCATCATCTACGTCGTCTTCTCGCCAATCGGGCTAGCATATGCTGGAGGTTATGTATCATCGGCATTTTGGCCAGTCATCGCTGGTATACTCGGAATTACAGCTTTCCTATCCTATCTGGCTATCAAAAAATGGAACAAATCCTATGCTGAATATCTATTGAAAGAAAATGCCGTCAAGATAAACAAGGAAAAATCAACTGCAAAAACCAAGCTCAAACCAAGAACCACAGAATATTGATTTGTATTATGAGACCTACCAGAGTGCTGGTGGGTCTCTATTGATTACTCCGGGGGAGCTTGCTCATAGACATTTCGGTGCTGCTGCTGATTGGAGATGTTTATTAAACCTTTTTTTAGACATTTTGACTCCGGTCCTTGCTTGAAATGTCTATTAAACCCCTTTTATTAGACATTTTGGTGCCGGTACTTATTTGAAATGTCCATTAAACCCCTTTTATTAGACATTTTGACTCCGGTCCTTGCTTGAAATGTCCATTAAACCCCTTTTATTAGACATTTTGACTCCGGTCCTTGCTTGAAATGTCTATTAAACCCCTTTTATTAGACATTTTGGTGCGGGTCCTTGACTGAAATGTCTATTAAACCCCTTTTATTAGACATTTTGGTGCGGGTCCTTGACTGAAATGTCTTTTAAACCCCTTTTATTAGACATTTTGGTGCTCAGTCCTCACCTGAAATGTCTATTAAGCCTCAATTATTAGCGATTTTTAAACGCTCCCGCCACACAAAAGGCGTCTGGCCATCCAGACGCCTTTCTGGTCATTGATATCCCTTTGCGCTTTCTTTTACTATTTTGTCCTTGAAAAGTGTGTAGCTCCAGGACTGATAAGCAATGATGATCGGAACGAAGATGACGGCAACGACGAACATGATGGTCAGGTTGAGCTTGCTGCCTGCTGCCTCAAAAAGTGTGACGCTATAGGCGCTGTCTATGCTTGAAGGCAGCATGTTCGGGAACATTCCAGCAAACCCGAATGCCATTTTCGTAAAAATCGTCACGCAGACCGCGGTAAAGGCATAACCGATTTTCTTTTTGAAAATAAAGTACACTGTCGCAAGCATCGCAGCCAGTGAGAGCATCGGCACAATCCAAAGGACCGGTTGCTGCGAGTAATTATCAAGCAATGGCGTCCTATTCACAGTCGCCAAAAAGAACAGCGATAGCATGGCCGGGGCCACGCCAGCTAGAATCCTTGAAATTCTGTAAGCCCGAACGGCGGTTTGCCCTGCAGTCTTCAGCTGAATCCATAAAGATCCTGACAGCAGGAATAATGACACAAACAGTAATCCACCTAAAATGCCATAGCCATTCAACAGGCTGAACAAATTGCCTTCATAGCCATTAGCGCCGATCAGCAGACCGCGGTACAGATTGGCGAAGGTGACCCCAAATAAGAAAGCGATCAAAAAGCTGCCAGTGAAGAAACCCCATTTACACGCTGCCTGCCATAGCGGATTGTCGTCCTTATGCATGAATTCAAGTCCGATTGCCCGAATGAACAAAGCAATCAGAACCAGGAACAATGGTGTATACAAGAAGCTGAACATATCGGCATAAACTGCTGGAAAAGCTGCGAATGTCGCTCCACCTGCAGTGATGAGCCAAACCTCATTCCCTCCCCAGAACGGTCCGACCGCCTCCTGGAGCTGGTTGCGCTCCTGGCGGTTTTTCGCAATGAACGGAAACAGCATTCCAGTGCCAAGAGTATATCCATCGAGGATGAAATAAACCGTCCAGATCAATCCCCACAAACCGAACCAAATGATTGCAAGTGTATCATGAGACATGCTTTATGCCTCCTTCGAGACCATATTTAACCTCAGATTCAGGACCCTTTTTCGCATATTTGATGATTAAATAGACATCAGCAATCAGCAGCACCGTATAGAAAGTGACCAGAGCTGCCAAAGAAAACACCACCTGGGACATAGCGATAGGCGAAACCCCCTCCGAAGTTTTCATCAATCCATATACAACCCATGGCTGTCTTCCCGCCTCAGCCACCATCCAGCCGGCATTGATCGCCAGGTAAGGGAGCAGCACAGAATAAAGGACCAGCTTCAAATATCTTGGTGAGTTCTCCAGTTTATTTTTCCGGTAAAGGTACAAGCCGTACCAGGATACTGCAAGAAAGAAGACTCCGAGCGCGACCATGACTCTGAACGCGTAAAAGACCAATTCCACATTCGGCCGTTCATCTTTAGGGATATCATTCAAACCAGTGACTTCCCCTTCAAAGGAGTTTGTATAAAAGAAGCTTCCCAATTTCGGTATGCTGATTGCCTCAAAAGCATTGCGTTCGTTTTCCTGGTCCGGAATCTGGATCAGGTGAAATGGCATGTCCTTTTGTGTTTCCCAGACTGCCTCCATCGCTGCACCTTTTGCCGGCTGCATTTTCGCCGCGAATACACCTGACTGGTGCCCGATGAAAGGTGTCAGCGTGGCCGAAAACAGAGCCATGGCCAATCCGTACTTGAATGATTTTTTATAGAACGCCGTTTCATTCTTCCTTAACAGATGGTAAGCACTGATGGCCATCATGAAGAACGCTCCGACAATGTAGGCACTAACAACAGTATGTATGAACATATACCAGGCATAAGGATTGGTGACGAGCTCCCAGAAGCTATTCAATTCCACTCGGCCATTTTTCAGGATATATCCGACCGGGTTTTGCATGAATCCGTTGGCGGTAATAATCCACAGAGCGGATATATTCGTTCCGAGAGCGACCATCCAGATCGAAAATGCCCGCAGCTTTGGTGAAAACTTATCCTTGCCGAACAGCCAGATGCCCATAAAGGTCGATTCAAGGAAAAAGGCGACCAGAGCTTCAATCGCAAGCGGCGATCCGAAAATATCTCCCATGTACTTCGAGTATTCAGACCAGTTCGTGCCAAATTGGAATTCCATCGTAATACCTGTAATCACGCCAAGCACAAAGTTGATCGCGAACAGTTTTCCCCAATAATCTGCCATCCGCTTATAGGTCACATCAAGGGTGCGGGCATACTTTGTCTCCATGATGGCAACGAGAATGACTAAACCAATGGTCAATGGAACAAATAAAAAATGATAAAAAACAGTGACAGCAAACTGGATCCGGCTTAATATCAGGACCTCATCCATCTACGGTTCCTCCTAATTGATTTCGTTTGTGAAATTCTTAACATAATCTCAATTCTATTGTAAAAAAACTTTGTGAGTGATATCGAAGATTTTTGTAGAGAATTTGTGACATTTTTATCCACGGATTGTGATGCTGGTCACAGACAAAAAATAAAGCGGAAACGCCTACGACTAAAGCTGGAGCTGAACAAAAAAACAGGCCCTTTTTAACAGGACCTGCTTCCTTAAATATTCCCTATATTGGATGGGTCCGTACTGACTCCTTGCTGGCCGGGCACCCAGTTCGCCGGCACACCTTTGCCTGTTTGCTTGGCATATTCGAAAGCCTGCAGCATCCTTACATGCTCAGGAAGATTTCGGCCAACATTCCCAGGATAAGTAAGCTTTGCCCTGATGATGCCTCCTGGATCAATGAAAACCGATGTTCTGAAGCAGGCCCCTGTTGTTTCATCCAGAACCCGGTAGGCACGGCTGATGACCTGTGTCCTGTCGCTTACCATTGGATACGTTACATTCTTCAAAGATGGAGAGGTCTCCTTAAACACCTTGTGAGAGTAGACACTATCTGTGCTGATAGCCAGCAATTCAGCCCCCAGCGCCTGGATATAAGGGTAAACAGCGGCGACCGCCGCCAGTTCTGTCGGTCAGACAAAGGTGAAATCGCTTGGGTAAAAAAATAAAATGACCCACTTTCCCCGATAATCCTCAAGGTTAATTTTCCTAATGTCCCCATTAATCAAGGCATCTGCTGTAAAAAGCGGAGCCTGGTCATCACGATTTGCACAAAATACAGTCGGGCACTTCACCAAATCTTGAGCGTACAATTTTTCGTCCATTTAAGCCGCCCTTTCTTTCTGAAAATTTGTATCTATACAATCATATGCAACAGATTTTTTATATTTCAGGTCCCATCAGGAAAAACTACTTGGGACAAGAAAGGAGGATTCATAAATGAGCAGAGGCAAAGAATTCAACCACAAGAAAAAGGGCCATCCCGGAGACCTGCCTTCAGGTGCACTGAAAGCAAAGCGACCTGAAACAGAAGCCCAGGAAGATGAGGAATTCCTCGTAGTCCAGGAAGCGTTCAAGAATCGCGTAGAGGAAGACGAGGCATAATGTTTCCAGGACTCGGCTAATAACTGCCGGGTTCTTTTTTATTGAAACTTTTTCCAAAGGAAATCGTATATGTTGTTATACACAGTTTTTTTACTAGCCATAAATTTTCTGAGGAGGAATATGAATATGATCGTAACAACTACTTCAACATTGCAAGGAAGAGAAGTCGTGAGCTATATGGGGATTGTTTCCGGTGAAGCAATCATGGGCGCCAATGTGGTGCGCGACTTTCTCGCAAGTGTCACTGATGTGATTGGCGGCAGAAGTTCTGCATATGAAAACAAACTTGCCGAAGGCCGTGAAATTGCGATTCGCGAAATGGAGGATAAGGCACGCCGCATGGGCGCGAATGCCATCATCGGCGTCGACCTCGATTTTGAAACATTGCGGGAAGGTATGATGATGTGCATCGCGACAGGTACCGCCGTCAAAATTAAGGAATAATGCTAAAAGGACCAGGCAAACAGCCGGGTCCTTATATTTTCTCTTTTTTAAAATGGGCGATCACCAATCCGTTACCGACTACTGAATCATGCTGGCGCTTGAAACCAAGCTTCTCATACAGCTTCACTGCAGGTATGTTCTCTGCCCCGGTTGATACAATAATTTGAGAACAATCAAACTGTTCTAGTTGGGAAAGCAACTTCCCGGCTATCCCTCTGCGGAAGAAATCAGGGTGAACCATCATGCGGTGGATATCGATTACTTTCCCTTCTATTTTAAAAGAGATTGCCCCGGCAAGCCTGCCTTCGATATAACAGCCAATAAACGTTTCGCCGCAATCCTGCAGCTGATTGAATGTTTCTTTTAACGGTGGGATTTCATCTGTGCCGATCAGTTCTGCTTCTATTATGTAGGATTTTCTCTGGAGCTCCAGAACTTCTGCACATTCCAAAATGTCTTTAAGATTGACTTGCCTGAATTCAGGCAGGAACCCGCTGTCATTTAGCCTGCTTAATATCAGCTCTTGCCTTTCAGTTAACGGTGGCAGACCGTCTAACGGGAAAAATCGCAGCTCCTTGCTCTCCCCATCATTCATCTTCAAAGTCCCTTCCCAATCCGCACAGGCATACAAAGCAATCGCGTTATAAATCTCATCACCATTTGGATATTGGAAATAGTACTCTTTTCCAGCAACCACCTCTAAAAATTCCAGCGTGTTCAGAGTAAGTCCAGTTTCCTCGAACAATTCTCTGCGAGCCGTCTCCTCGAAGCTTTCGCCAGGCTCCATCGCCCCTCCGGGAATTCCCCACCTGCCAGTATCGGTCCTTAGCTGCAGCAGCACTTCATACTCCCTATTAAAAACAAGCACAGCCGAGCCAACCAGAATGAAAGGTCTGCTGCCAATCAGCTCA
Organism: Mesobacillus jeotgali; assembly: GCF_031759225.1. Lineage (NCBI taxonomy): Bacteria > Bacillati > Bacillota > Bacilli > Caryophanales > Bacillaceae > Mesobacillus > Mesobacillus jeotgali. The sequence continues at coordinate 804,797 of NZ_CP134494.1, read as the reverse complement.
CGGATTTCTTTAATATAATCGCTCATGCTCTCCCCCATTACAAAAAAACGTTTTTTTCCTTTATACTAAGTAAAGCATACGTAAAATTGTTGTGTTTTGAAAGGAGCAATCATGAAATCATTAGTACTTGCAGAAAAACCAAGTGTGGCACGTGAACTCGCTCGTGTACTTGGCTGCAATAAAAGTCATAAAAGTTATTTTGAAGGTAACCAATATATCGTCACATGGGCGCTCGGCCATTTGATTGAACTTAAGATGCCCGAAAATTACGACCCAAAATATAAAGTGTGGAAGCTAGAGGAGCTGCCGATCATCCCTGATAAAATGGGTCTGAAAGTGATCAAGCAGACGAGCCATCAGTTCAAGGCCATTGAGCATCTGGCTGAACGAAAGGATATCGGCGAATTTATTATCGCGACTGACGCTGGGCGTGAAGGTGAGCTCGTCGCCAGATGGATTCTCCAGCGCATCAACTGGAAAAAGCCAATCAAGCGACTGTGGATTTCCTCCCAGACGGACCGCGCCATCAAGGACGGTTTTAAGAACCTTAAGCCTGGCAAGCAGTTTGAAGACCTGTATGAATCAGCTGTCTGCCGCGCCGAAGCTGACTGGCTGATTGGATTGAATGTTTCGAGAGCTTTGACAACGAAATTCAAGGATCCTTTATCTGCAGGCCGTGTTCAGACCCCTACACTTGCGATGGTCCTCGAACGCGAGGACGAGATCAATAAGTTTGTGCCGAAGGAATACTGGACCATCCAGGCGAAAGTTGGCTCATTGAATGCAGAATGGGAGCATAAAGGCGAAAAGCGTATTTTTTCAAAGGAAAAAGCAGAGCAAGTTCAAAAAAAGCTTTCCAACAAAAAAGCTGTGCTGAAATCGCTGGACCGCAAGCAAAAATCAGAACCACAGCCGCTGCCTTATGATCTGACAGAACTGCAGCGTGACGCCAATAAACGTTTCGGCTTCTCGGCCAAGAAAACATCCAATGTCCTGCAGGGATTGTATGAACAGCATAAGCTCGTTACCTATCCACGAACGGATTCACGATATTTGACGACCGATATGGAAGCGACAATGGCGGACCGCCTTCAGGGAATCATGTCAGGCTACCGTGACGAAGCAAAGCCTGCCCTTGCGCTAAAAGGAAAAGTCCAGGCGCGCCGGGTGTTTAATAATGAAAAAGTAACCGACCACCATGCGATCATCCCGACAGAGGAGCGGCTTCACCTTGCCGATTTGTCACCGGATGAACGGAAGCTGTATGACTTGATCGTCCGCCGATTCCTGGCTTTATTTTACCCTGCTTATCAATATGAAGTGATTCATGCCAACTTCGATGTCGAAGGAGAATCACTGTCAGCCCGGGAAACGAATGTTCTTGAGCCCGGTTTCAAAAAGGTGCTCGGAAAAGACGAGGATGATGCAGCTACCCAGTCTTTGGGCCATCTTGAAAAAGGCAAAAGTTATTCAGTCGGCCAGGTTAACCTGAATAAGAAAATGACCGAACCGCCGCTTCGTTTGTCTGAATCGGATATCCTTGCAAAAATGGAGAAATTCGGGCTCGGCACTCCGGCAACGCGTGCGGAAATCATAGAGCGGATCATTTCGTCAGAGGTCGTTGAAAGGCAGAACGGCCGCCTGTACCCGACTAGAAAAGGCAAGCAGCTCATTGACCTTGTGAACGATGAACTGACCTCCCCTGAGCTGACGGCTAAATGGGAAAAAGAGTTGGAAGAAATCGCCCGCGGCAAAGGGGATCCGAAGGCGTTCAAGAAGCGAATTCGCGAACAGACAGCCCGCCTTGTATCCGAAATCAAAACGAGCGACAAGACTTACCGTGCCCATAACCTGACAGGCTCAAAATGCCCTGAATGCGGTGAGTTCATGAAGGAGCGCAAGACAAAGGAAGGACGCATTCTCGTCTGTTCAAGCCCTGAGTGCAACTTCCGCAAGCATAAGGATCCAAAGCTTTCACAAAGACGCTGTCCTCAGTGCCATAAGCGAATGGAGATCCACAACGGCAAAGCTGGCGCCTACTTCCAGTGCCGACGCTGCAATGTTGTTGAAAAGGCAGAGGATAAAAAGAAAAAAGGCGTAACCAAGCGTGAGGAGCGAAAGCTGAAGGAAAAATACGCTCCGTCCCAGGAGAACTTCGGCACCAGCCTCGGAGACTTGCTGAAGGCAGCAATGGAGGATAAGGATTAAAGAAAAAACTAAAGCGGCCCTTGTGCCGCTTTTTTCAATTGCAATACATTTGACAATTTAACTTGTAAAAAATTCCTACGGAGTAGTATGATATTCGTTGGTTGTCATTCGATATAAAAGGAGTAACATCATGAGGATTAGGGATTGGGATCGAAACTTGAAGATTCGCTTGTTTGGCGAAGCTTTAATGAATATAACATTTTGGATGTTCTTCCCGTTTTTGACGATTTATTTTGCCGAAAGCTTTGGTAAGGACAAAGCTGGATTCCTGCTGATTTTTTCACAGGTCTTCTCGGTGTTTGCCAATCTGCTTGGAGGCTATACGGCCGACAGGTTCGGCCGCAAGCGAATGATGGTCATTTCAGCTTTTGGCCAGGGAATCGCCTTCCTTGTTTTCGCATATGCCGTTTCACCATGGTTCACCTCACCGATGCTCGGTTTCATCTGCTTTACCCTGGTTGGGATGTTCGGCTCGATCTATTGGCCTGCCAGCCAGGCGATGGTCGCCGACGTTGTTCCCGAAAAAGACCGGAGCAGTGTTTTTGCGATTTTTTATACACAAATCAATATCGCCGTTGTAGTCGGTCCAATTCTCGGAGCGATTTTTTATGTCAAATATCGGTTTGAACTGATGATTGCTGTTGCGATTATTTCCATCCTTCTTGCACTCGTCCTCGCAAAATGGACGCGCGAAACGGTGCCTGCTTCAGCCAGGCAGGCACGTGCAGAGAATGGCAAATGGTATGACTTCCTTAAAGACCAGATTGCTGATTACAAGGTCATTGTCCAGGATAAAATTTTTCTCATGTTCATCATTGCAGGGATTTTAGCGGCTCAAACATTCATGCAGCTTGATTTGTTATTCCCTGTTTACACAAAGGATACGGTGCATAATCAAACCGTGTTCGAACTCGGCAGCAAGGTATTCACCGTCAATGGCGAGCAGGCTTTCGGACTGATACTTTCTGAGAATGGATTGCTGGTTGCCCTCTTTACTGTCGTTGTAACCAGATGGGTGACACGTTTCCGTGAACGAAACGTATTTGTATTGTCCTCGCTCATTTATGCGGTGGCAATTTTGATGTTCGGTGCGACAAATTGGATTTGGGGACTAATTGCAGCGATGGCTGTATTCACATTGGCTGAACTGATGACTGCCGGGCTGCAGCAAACCTTCATCTCAAACCTGGCACCCGAGAAAATGCGCGGCCAGTATTTTGCCGCCGCTTCATTAAGATATACGATCGGCCGGACAATTGCCCCAATCAGTATTCCGCTGACTGTTTGGATTGGGTATGGCTGGACATTCACCATCCTTAGCATTCTCGCCGTTTTGAGTGCGGTGCTGTTCTGGGTGATGTTTAAGATGTATGAGAGTAAGAAGGCTGCCGGGGTTTAAACGGGGAATTTGAAGTTGGTCGATATATTTCAGAATGTGGTCGATAAATTAGAAAAATGTGGTCGATATAATTAAAAATCCGCTGATATATTGCAAAAAGTGATCGATATATTTGTTTTTTCGCCAATATATTGATTAGAAAGTACGATGATATGATGATAAACACTATTGAAAAGCTCAAACTCACAAAAAATCCATGCAGAAAAGCGATTCCGCATGGATTTTTCTCTATTATTTTACCTTTGCATCGCTATATTTGAAGGTCATGAACACAAATAGCAGGAAGCTGAGAAGCAAAGTGGAGCCGCCGACGATATAGAACACCATTGTGAAGGTTTCTGGCAGCGGGAATGGCTTCACATTATAAAGCCACATGCCTAAAGTCAAACCGAAGCTGCCGATGATGGCAGTCCAGATATGGAATAATGCTAGTTTTGAAGATTTAGGCACCTCGTATGAACGGTAGTAGCTTGAGAAGGCAAACAGGCTAAGCCAGCCGACTACGAGAATATGCGCATGGACCGGGCGGATCGCATAGTCCCCTGCACCTGCCATATGAGAACCGAGGAATGCTCCAATGAAAGCGTAAATCGCTGATAAGCGCAATAAAACTACGTCAAATTTCATTTTAAAAAAATCCTCCTATACCCCTTTTTATACCGCTCTATTTTACCCTACCCTTGGGCCATGAGGCTAGTTTGATAGACTAGCAATTTTAGACAGATAAGGATTGCCCTGTATGTCTAGTTAAGTCGAATGTCTTAAGTTTCTTTTTTCCTATAAAATCGTTACAATATAAAAGAAGATTCAGAAAAGGGGCGAAATAGATGAGTGATTTTCAAACGAATTTAGAAAAATATGCAGACCTTGCTGTCAAGGTTGGCGTGAACATCCAGAAGGACCAGACGCTTGTTATCAATACAACGATCGATTCAGCTGAGTTTGTCCGTCTTGTTGTGAAAAAGGCGTACGAAGCCGGAGCTAAAAACGTTGTCGTCAACTGGAATGATGATGTTGTGAACAGGACAAAATATGACCTTGCACCAGATGAGGCCTTCACTGAGTACCCTGAATGGCGTGCGCGCGAAGTGGAAGAGCTTGCTGAAAACGGTGCAGCATTCATGTCCATCGTTTCTTCAAGTCCTGACCTGTTGAAGGGTGTGAAGTCTGAACGCATCGCGAATTTCCAGAAAGCTGCTGGAACAGCACTTTCAAAGTATCGCAAATACATACAATCCGATAAAGTAAGCTGGACAGTCATTGCCGCTCCTTCTGAAGGGTGGGCAAAAATGGTGTTCCCTGATGACACTGCTGAAACAGCTGTGCAGAAGCTTTGGGACGCGATTTTCAAGGCAGTCCGCGTGGATACTCCAGATCCAGTAGCTGCATGGAAAGAGCATGATTCTTCCCTTCATGAAAAGGTTGACTACCTGAATGGCAAGCGTTACAAAAAGCTTCACTACAAAGCACCTGGCACTGACCTAACAGTCGAGCTTCCTGAGAAGCATATCTGGGTTGGCGCTGGCAGCGTGAACGAGCAAGGCAATGAATTCATGGCCAATATGCCGACTGAGGAAGTATTCTCAGTACCATTGAAAACGGGCGTGAACGGTTATGTCTCAAGCACAAAGCCACTTAGCTACGGCGGAAACATCATCGACAATTTCAAGCTTACTTTCGAAAATGGAAAAATCGTCGGCGTTGAAGCTGAAGAAGGTGAAGAAATCCTGAAACAGCTCGTGGCGACTGATGAAGGTTCACACTATCTTGGTGAAGTTGCCCTGGTACCATTCAACTCGCCAATCTCTCAATCAAATGTACTTTTCTTCAACACACTGTTTGATGAAAACGCGTCAAACCACTTCGCTATCGGCAGTGCTTACGCATTCTGCGTTGAGGGCGGCAAGACGATGTCTTCAGAAGAATTGGCTGAAAACGGCCTGAACGAAAGCATCACGCACGTCGACTTCATGATCGGTTCCGATAAAATGGACATCGACGGCATCACAGCAGATGGAACAGCTGAGCCAGTGTTCCGCAATGGCGATTGGGCTTTGTAAGATTGGGTATTTAAGGCAGCAGCCGGACATTTTGTTCGGCTGCTTTTTTTTGCCGTGGTTTGAGAATATAGGGCAGAAGCTGAACTACTTCTGACAGCTTTTGCTCCTTCTCCCTCAAACCTGTCTGAACTTGGCTCTTCTTCTGACAGCTTTTACTCTCTTCACCTCAAACCTGTCAGAACTTGCCTCTATTTCTGACAGCTTTTGAACTTTTCCTCTTAAACCTGTCTTAATTCCTTCGTTTTCTTGACAGCTTTTCTGCATTTTCACCCAAACCTGTCTTAATTCCTTCGTTTTCTTGACAGCTTTCTGTATTTCCACCCAAACCTGTCACGATTCCTTCGTTTTCTTGACAGCTTTTCTACATTTTCACCCAAACCTGTCTTAATTCCTTCGTTTTCTTGACAGCTTTACTGCATTTCCACCCAAACCTGTCTTAATTCCTTCGTTTTCTTGACAGCTTTCTGTATTTCCACCCAAACCTGTCTTAGTTCTGGATTGTCATGCATGCATTTCAACTATTCTCTCCACTTGTACAATCCATTGCCTGCTCGTTGGGTTTCGGTACTACACTACGAGCATATTAAACAAAATATAAACTTCCGTTTTCCTTATGCGCCCTAATTCTGTGTGATATAATGAAGTTACTAAGCAATCATTACATATAACATTAGATATATTGTTAACCTATTCGTTTATCTGGGGGCGACGTCTTGATCCAATTACAAATTATTGTGACGGGTGAGGTTCAGGGTGTGGGGTATCGGTATTATACTCAAATGAAGGCAATCCAATTTGGCATTACGGGCTGGGTGAAGAATCTACCGGAGGGCGGCGTGGAAATCCTTGCTTCGGGTTCCAGGCCTGACCTTGAGAAGTTCACCGATGAAGTGCGAAGGGGCAATCCTTTCTCTACTGTTAACCATATCGAAGTGAACGAAACAGAGAAAACTGAAACCTATAAGTCATTTGCGATAAAATATTAGAAAGGCAGAGGTTCCTTCCTCTGCCTTTGTTGTTTAAGTTAAAAATCTATTATCGATCCATCAGGCTCTTTTAAAATAGCCTCCCTCATTTTCTTCAGCTGTTCTTCCTCGCTTGGATTCAATCCAAGTAGCGACAGAAGTCCGAGAGAATCCAAAAGCCCTTCTGTCCATTTTTCAAGCTGAGCTGTCAATGTGGTGTCTGTCGGGCATAATTCATCTAGCATTTTATTTTCGGCCAGTGCCTTATCGATCAGTTCAAGCGCCAATTCCTTTGTGATCTCGCCATTTACCGCCTCCAGTTTTTCGCACGCTGTTTTGGCTGTTTCATCCACAACTGCCTCCACTGGGTCGGTCACTTTTTTCGCAGTATCCGCCGTTTCCTTGACGACCTCCTTCACTGGTTCTGTCGCTTTCCCGACTGTTTTTTCAACAGGCGCAACCACCTTATCGACTGTATCCTTGAACGGTCCGGTGACTTTGACAACTGTGTCTTTAAGTGGATCTGTTACCTCTTTGAGCGGATCTGTCACCTTTCCGATTGTATCCTTGAGGGGATCAGTTACCTTTCCGATAGTTTTATCAAGTGGGTCGGTCACTTTGCCAATTGTGTCTTCAAGCGGATCTGTCACTTCCTCCAACAGGTCGTCGGCTGGATCCACGATCGTACCTATTGTATCTTCCACTTGATCACCTAGCTCTTCTTCCTCTGCACCTTCACATGTCAATGGTAGCTGGCCGCTGGTGATTTTATCGATTTCCGCCTTCATCTGGCTAAGGGGCATTGACCCTAGTTCCTGTAAAATTTCCAGGGTGCCTGGCTTCTTTACTCCCCCATTGCCATTCACTGTCTGCAACTTTAACTGATCGAGGCTGCTGTTAGCGGCATTCATTGAATGGGCGACCATTGTCATGCCTTCAAGAGCGGCATTCGGAATGATTTTTGCGGCGTGGACGCATGCTCCTTTAAATGAAATTGCACTTGCGTCGACCTGCATTCCTTTTATATGGACAGGGCCGCTAGCTTTCATTGTGAGACTAACTGTCCCGCCCGAAGTCTGGAACTGTTTTGTCAGCTTCATGCCGTAAATCTTTGCTGAATCGTAGGTGATCCGCAGCATTGGCCTGGAACTGGATCCGGATGTCTCACCAGTCACAAGCATTGCTTTCATATTTTCGCCAACAACCCTATCTGCCTGGATGATGAATCCGTCTGCATCATTGCCGGCTGCGTCTGCTTTTTCAAAAAAAGGGAAGAAGGACAAAGCTGCTAGCTGAAAGCACATCACTACTAAAAAGATCCGGTTCTTCATATCTTCTCCCCTTTACCCCGTTTTGGCTGGCTGCGCAGCGGTATCTGAGACTGGTGCTCCTGCCGACTCATCGGCAGGCACCATTCGCCATGCTGTCAGCAGGGCCCCGCCGATGATCCCGAAGATCGTCCCAAACAGGAAGCCGCCCAGTGCGCCGATGACCGAAAGAATGGATAAAAAGATAACGATGATACCCAGCGCTTTAGAGGCACTCGGCAAAAAGAAGGACATCAATCCCATCAGCGTGATCAGGCCGCCAAACAGCAAGCCGATGACGGCTACCGATCCTGGAAGAAAGGTGCTTAAATAAAGATTCAACGGCACCCATAAAATCATCAATCCGCTTAACACGCTCAAAATCGCTCCAAAGAAAGGCCGTGTGTGCCTCCACTTTTTAAAAACCATGCTTGTCACCTCGATTATTTCTTATCGATTTTTTCCACCGTCAATTTCATGCCAGCCATATTGATCGTTTCTTGGAATAAGTAATGTGTTTTCAATTTAGCATCTTCAAGGATAATGGTGCTTGATGTTTGCTGGAATTGCTTCGTCCAGTCCGTGCTGTTGTTTTCTGCAAGCGCAAGGTTTTGAAACTTGGCGTTCGCCTCAATCAAGCCGGCATCATGCTGCAGCCCGGAGATCTGTACAGGTTTCGATGCCTGGATTTTGACGCGGATCCACTCCCCTCCTACCTGAAAATCCTTGTATAATTGCAGATTGTCGATGGTCAATTTTTCAATAATATTCGTCCCCTGTGGCGTTGCGTCTGAGCTGCTCGTTTCACCAAGCTTAGGGTAGAATGTGTAGCCTTCTCCTTCAAGCTTATCGAATTCAACATAAAAGTCTCCTACACCGGCAATGGGTACCGCATATGCCACACCTGAAACACCGAATGAAACTAGCAAAATCCCAAGCGCAAGAAGTCCAGCTGCCAGTGCACCCCAAAAAACCTTTTTATTCGTCTTGCTTTCCATTACGACAGCTCCGGTCAAGAAAGCCACCTCCGTAAATTTTTTTAAAATTCAAAATTAACTCTTCCTTATTAACATATCCCCGAAAAATCAAGCCTACAACTCCGAAAAAAATCGTTAACAACGTGTTAACCCCGTTATATGTCGGGTTAAAAACGTTAACGGACAAAAATCAGAATTTCGAAGCGAATGGTATTTTACCAGAATCTGAGAGTGAGGTTGTCTGATGGAACATAAGATTGAGGATTTGGCCATTAGAGGATTGTTCCTTTTAAAAGAATGCGAGAAACCGTTTCTTAAAGAGTGGTTCCATTTAAAGAAAGACATGAAAGCCTGGCAAAACGATCTTGTCTCTGAATTTGAAAACATGATTGTTTATGGTTTCAATAACCTTTCACGGACCACATTTGACTCTACAAATGATTTCATTCAATTATTAGTCCTTAAGTGGCAGAAACGCCATCCCGAATTCGTTGATGATTTCGATGCTATCTTTCTGATCAGTGCAGTAGAAAACTTATTCCATAAAGTCTTAAAGAGAAGGAATGCCGGATTCCTCGAGCACCAGGCGGTACAGGTCTTTTTTACGAGAATCCTCGACAAGGTCCTGCGGACGCAGCAGCCGGAATACAAGGATGACAAATGGCTGAAGACGATGTTGAACCTTCGAGCTGTACCAAGTAATTGGCTTGCTGTCATCCGCAATGATAAAACACAGCACAAAGTAAACAAAGTCGTCTGTGCTGATGGTATTTCCGTTAACGAACAGCTGGTCACCATGTGCGAGGGCCTGCAAGCGCAGCAGCCAGCAGACCTGGCCACTGCGCTTTCGAGATTGTTGTCACCCGGTCAGGACCAGCCTCAAATCGTCACGATTCCCTGTCTGACTGAAACATTGTTAATTTGTGTGAAGGATAAAGCGGAGACCGTGACAGATGAGCAAAAAGAGACGCTTCGAAAAATGTATCTGAAACAGATGAAGCTGAACCACCTGGAAAGCGAGCTTGAGTGGAAGGATGCCACCCTTCTTTTCCAGCAGGTGCTGATCCAATCTCGAAGTGCCTCGGATGCTGTTAAAATGATTACCCAGGGCCTGGTTGATTATCTGCCCTTTTCACGCTGTGCTCTCTTCATCTATTCTCCTGGTGAGCATAGCGGGGTCGGCGTCCATGCCCATAATGTCCATACAGGCTCTGTGCAGCATATAAAGGAGAGCATCGCTGAATTTCCGCTGCTTACAAAATACTTAAAGCATTTCAGTCATTCCAAACCCATTTTCATTGAAGATGCGGCGGATATCTTGCCGGGAAAATACGTGCGCGATTACAGCCTGAAATCATTGGTTGTCCTCCCAATCTATGTGCCGGCTGAAAATAAACTGATTGGCCTGGCATTGCTTGACCGCGGAGAAAACACATCATTTACCGTCGACAATCAAACTCTGACAGCGCTTATCAAGTTCGGACAATATGGCGGTGAATTGTTGAACCAATACTATGAGGATGCTGTCCAGCTTTTCGGTGTCCAGCGTGCCGTCCTGACCATCCGTGAGCGTGAAGTGCTTAAACTGATTGCCGAAGGTGCTTCCATCAATGAAGCAGCCCAATCCCTGCATCTCAGTTCCTACACCGTCCGCGACTATATTTCAGCCATCATCCAGAAACTTGATGCGAAGAATAGGACCGACGCTGCGGTCAAAGCGTTGAAGATGAGGCTGATTCAGTAAAATCAAAGAGACTTTTTGGGCCTGTCACCACCTTGGTATCAGGCCCTATTGCTTTTTCCCTGACAATCTCGTAAAATATAAGGGATATCATTTTAGGGGGTACATAGTAAATGTGGAATGAGTTCAAGAAATTCGCCTTTAAAGGAAATGTGCTGGATCTCGCTGTCGGGGTCATCATCGGTGCTGCTTTTGGAAAAATTGTTTCCTCACTGGTTGATGACATTATCATGCCAATTGTGGGTGTGCTTTCATTTGGAGAGGATTTCTCAACACTTACTTACAAAACGATAAAATACGGCGCATTCGTCCAGTCTATTGTAGACTTTTTCATCACAGCCTTCGCCATCTTCATTTTCATCAGAATCATCAGCCGCTACCGAAAAAAAGAAGAGGCAAAGCCTGCAGCTCCTACACCTGATGTGAAAGAAGAGCTTTTAAAAGAAATTCGTGATCTTCTAAAGGAACAGAAACAAATCTAGTTTTCCTGGAATTGGATGAAATGCCAACTTTTTAATAAGTTTATTAAGTTTTCTATGATTTCTCGCGGGTATATGTATAGTGCAAGGCCAATACAAAACCTAGAAGGGACTGGTTAAAGTGCAAAACTTTACGGCGACTTCAGAAAATGTCATTGGCTTAGCACATGGAGGAAGATTTGCGTTGCTATCTCAAGGGACGCTGGTCTTGAATCGATGGACTTAATATCGATTGACCGCATTTTTTGAATAGCTCGAGCAGAACACTCCTCTAAGTTAGTCCGCAGGATTTAGCAAGGCCAATACTAGTAAGGAAGGGACTGGTTAAGTTGAAAGACTTCACGGCGACTTCGGAATACGTCATTGGCTATGCAAGCGGAGGAAGATTCGCGCTGCTGTCTCAAGGCACGCTGGTCTTAAATCGATACATTTAATATCGATTTACCCCAGAGCGCAAATTGAATAGCAACAACAGAATTACTCCTCCCATCGTCCGTATGTCGGACGCAAAAAAGGTGCAGGCCTAGTGGCCCGCACCTTTTTTGCGTCTATCAAGATTAATGCCACGGTATCAAAGTTCACAAGATTTCTACACAGAATCCTGTGAATGTGCCACGCAAGGTTTACTAGATTCCAGCTTCAGGGTATTGAATAACTATCTTTCACAAGGAGGTTTTTTTACATGGAAAAAGATCATATGATTCATAAAGATGGCGAAGTGGATACTAGCAAGGTGGATGAAACGCTTGATCGCATGGACACGCAGCAGGCGGATGAGATCCTTGGTGATTTCAATGAGTTCAGGAATTATCTTAGTAAACGCATCAAGCTTGGTAAAACAGCTGGCTTGAATGAAGAGCAGCTTGCGAAAACGGCGGAAAAGGTTGCAGATTACCTTGCGGAAAACGTCACACCGCGAAACAAAGAGGAACAGCTGCTGCAGGAGCTGTGGAAAGTTGGCACAAAAGAACAACAGCACGCACTTGCACATATGCTTGTGAAACTGGCTGAATAACAAAATCGCCCTTTCCCTGGGCGATTTTTTTCGTATTCTGAAAGCCGGGAAACTCGTTTCCAACGAACTTCATCCAAAGAATCTGTTTTTCTTTTTCACCTTCAGGATGTCTCCCATCCATCCCTTCATCTTCACATAATAATAGAGTGCAGCTGTTGAAGCGAATATCAATAGTCCCGCAAATAAATAGCCAAATTTCCATTCCAGTTCCGGCATGAATTTGAAGTTCATTCCCCATATCGCGCCCCAGGCGGTCACTGGCGTAAACAGGATTGTCATGACGGTCAGGGTTTTCATGATTTCGTTTCCACGATGTGTCGAGACAACTTCTTCAAGGTTGATCATTGTATCGATTGCCTGCTGGTATTCATCAAGCAGCATCCGAACCCGCTGCACTCGGGTTTCCACCCGGTTGAATTCGGTCTTCTTATGAATCTCTTTTCCATACGCTTCTTCAGCAACGTATTTCAATTCCACAATCGGAATGACCAGGTTTTTCCATACCAGAAGCTCATGTCGGTTTTCATAGATTCGCTCCAAAATCTGAAGGTTATTCTGCTCCTTCATTTCCCATAGTAAATCATGAAGTCTTTCTTCATAGGCATCAATCTTATGCAAATAGCTGGATAACAGGTTTCCCAGAAGAATGAAAAAGCCTTCAACTGCATTCTCAGCCTGATTCATTTGTTTGTGAACTCCAACCGGACTGACATCAAGAATTGAAAAATCAAAATCAACGGTTATAAAGAGCTCCTTGCCAATATAAAAATGAAAGATATTCTTCTCAGACTTATCCTCAATATCCTGCTGATAGATAAGAGATCCCCAAATGTACTCCTCTCCCCTAGTTTCTGTGTTAAGTTCAAGAAGATTGGCTTCTCGGTCCTTAATATTTTCAAGCCACTCTTCACAGGAAAAATCATTCGAGATTAGCTCTCTTATCTTCTTATCGTCTCCTCTTTCAAACTCATGCCACATCCACTTATGGTCATTAAATGTATGTTTCAATGGTCTCAGACCCTTTCATTTGTTTTATCAACTACTACTCTTCCCTATATCATCCCGCTTGAAACGACTCGTTGTAATACCTGGCAGACTTTCCATTTTAAAAATGTTTCTGAATTTTATTGAGCGGGTAAATAGGAATATAGACAAAAGCATAGAAAAAACTAAATTGGAGGGATCAATATGCAAGCAAAAGCAAAAAATGCTGTCATGCTGGGTGTCGGAGCAGCGGCACTATGGATGGCAATGAAACCAGAAAATAAAGCGAAACTTACTGAGATGGCTTCTCAGGTGAAAGAAAAAGTCATGCCATCCAAGCCAGATGTGATTCCGGTGCAAAAAGCTGGCAATCCTGACCCACTGGATGTTGAGGACAATAAAATGGTCAGCGAAGGCGCAATGTACGGAGTCAACTACTACAACGAGAACTTACAAGAACAACGATAAAAAGGTCCGGGGAAACAATCCCCGGTCTATTTTTGTTTAATTCACACCTCGTCGATCAATACTAGATACTGCGAGGGGGCTGGAGGTTATGGGTATTCTATTTGTTTTCATCTATCTGTTCATCGTTTTTACCGTGATTGAGATTAACACATCTATATTTGTTGCAACTGGTCTTGAGCGGAAAATCGCCCGGTTCCAGGTCATTTCCATGCTAACAGGGACAGGCTTCACCACTGGAGAATCCGAATTGATCATTGACCATCCTGTCAGGAGGAGACTGGGTGCATTTTTGATTCTGTTTGGAGCCTTCTCGCTTGCGGTGATCATTTCAGCCATCAGCAAACTGCTGGAGGATAATTTTTATACAATGGAAATCGCCTACGTTGCCGGTGGATCATTGGTTCTATTGCTAATATTAAGAGCGCCGACGGTTCAACACTTGATGTCCGGGAAAATGAAAAGTGAGTTAAAAGAAAACTATGATCTGGCAGATCTGCCAATCAGCGATGTCCTTCTTATGGACGAAGAAGATGAAGTCAGGGAAATCACGATAAATAAAGATTCACAGTTTACCGATAAGACATTCGAGCACATTGTGAAAAAAGAGGATGATATCATTCTTTTATTCATTAAAAGAGGCGAAATCAATATCCGCAACAAAGCATATGAAACAAAAATAGAGCCCGGTGATAAACTTGTCGTATACGGCAATAATCCACAGATTGAAGAGAAATTCAAAAATGCCTGACTGGTTGTTTTTATCAACCACGAGTCAGGCATTTGTTTTGAACGCGAAGTTCCGATATTCCTTCCTTGCACACTCCGTATGACAGCCATGAGCAGTTTTTACAAAGAACATCAAGGTCATCAGGCTCGACCTTTTCGGCAGTCCACTTGACCAGCTGGGATTTCAAATATCGTTCTCCCGGCACAAGCCCCAGATGACGAATGACATTCCCATCCATCGTCAGTACATGTTCATTCGAACCCTCACTCGCCTCACAAATTTCAAGACCCCTATGCGGACAGGACATGCATGCATCATCGAACGCAGCAACCACTTTTATGTAAAAGTCCTGCTCAGGGTCACGAATATCCTTTACGATACTTTCCATCTTCTTCACAAACTCCGGACTATAGCCCATCCCCCTGAAACCATGCACGCAGAGGAGATGGTGCCCGCGCAAAACTTTTTCCACACCATCACTCCTGAAAAATATTATCTGTTTATTTAATTCTGCAAAAGTCCTTGTTTTCCTCTTAGTATCGCGAATCTTTGATTGTGCTCTTAGCTATCCAGGTGATGCCGATTTTCTTGCAAATCGTCAGGTAATGAAGCAGCAGGATCACCATGCTGCCAGTATTCATGCCGACGATGACTCCTTCCATCCCCCATTCCGGCCGTGAACCGACGAGGTAGATCAAGGAAAAGGTGACAACCGTTGCATAGACAGAATGGATAAAGGCGTCTTTCACCAATCCGAGGCCGATTAAATAGGCCTGCATCGGGATGGTGAAGTAATGGAATAGGAAATATGGCGCCAGCAGCTGCAAAAAGACCGCCGCTTGTTTTGAATGGAAAAAGGTCATCGTCAATGGCTCGGCCAAAAAGTAAAAGGCAGTAACCGCAGGCAATCCATAAAGCAATGTCAAAAGCATCACCTGCTGCAGCAATTTTTGCAGCTTGAAAAACTCTTTATCCGCATAGGCCTTTGATACAGTCGGTATCAGGATGATCAGGAACGAATGAGCAATGAATGCCGGGAAGAATCCAATCGTCATCGCGATTCCCGCCATCATTCCGAATTGTTCTGTCGCCATCTCAGAAGATAACCCTGCACTGACAATCGCGAATTTTATCAAAAATGGCTGGACGGCATGCGTCAGCGAATGAAAGATCCTCAATCCGGTCGTCGGCACGGAGACTTCCACCAGACTCTTCCTTACCTCTCGCCCGCTTATATGCTTACCCGGAACACGTTTGATGCTCTGATAGGACATAATGAAGTAGTGTAATAGATATAGGAAGACGACGAGTTCACTGCCTGCCAGTGTACAGAAAGCAACAAGGAGAGCCGTTTCGCTTCCAAACTCAAAAAACTGAAAAAGAGCTGAAAGCAGTATGAGCTGGACAGCTCTTCTCACGAAATGGGATATCGCGATTTTCCCCATATCCTGTTTTCCCATGAAAAATCCCCTGGCGATCGCGGTGATTGTCATCACCGGAATAAGCGACAGCACGACCCATTTGAGCAAAGGGTGATAATCTTTGAAAACCGGAATGATTGGAAGCACAATGGCTGCAGCAATCAGTAAAACCGTAGTGAATACCACCGCCAGCCTGATGGCATGGCTGATCATGCTCCGATGGTACGACTCATCCTTCTCTGCGATCATCTTGGAAATCGACACCGGCAGCTCAAAGCTCGCAAGCATCATGATCAGGAAAATGGTCGGCAATATCGTCATGTAATGCCCCATCCCGCTTTCCCCGAGCTCCCTTGCCAGAATCATATTGACGAGGAACTCCACCACCTCTCCAAGAAAAGTAGCAACCACGAGGATTGACATCCCTTTTAAAAAAGTATTCATAGCTTCTCTCCCAATTCGCCTCATTTACTCCTATAAACATATGAGACAAGTCCGGACAATATGTAAGGGGAAATTTTGAGGGGTATATGTGAGGGTTTTTCGAGGAGTTTGGGAGTTTCCGAGGGTGGAATTAGATTTTAATGAGGAAGTTGCGAATTTATAGCTATATTTAGTTATGTATAGCGGGATTATCATTTATATAGCGTTATCGCTGTATAGCGGGATTTTCAGGTTTTATAGTGGATTTTTAATTGTTGTCTAGAGGGATTATCTTTTTATAGCGAGTTTTCCATTTTTATAGCGAATTGCTCACTTTTATAGCGATTTTCATATTTTTATAGCGAATTGGAAAATCCGGCGTGTTTTTCCCAGTAAAATAAAGGAAGAACTGCCTAATAAGCAGTTCTTCAACTTAATGTTATGATATTTCCTCAAGCTTGGAATACAGCTGGTTTCGTTTTGACTCTAGAGCTTCTTTTTCGGCATGGAGCTCCTGTAGCAGTGCGAGGTCGGTCATTGCGGACATCTGCTGATCAAGCGCGGCAATGGATTGTTCATGAATTTCGATTTCCTCGAACAGTGCTTCCTCGTTGGTATCAGCCACAGGTTCTTTGACTTTTTCCTGCCGAATTGCAGGAGGTTTTACAGGTTGAGGAGCCGCAGTCTCGTAATGCTTCCGTTTCTCGGCCATCTTCACTCTGGCACGGTCGTAATTTCCTTCGATTTCTGTCAGATCTCCACCCTCCAGCCAGTAAATCTTGTCAAACAGCTTATTCAAGAAATAGCGGTCATGCGAGACAGCCAGGAGCGTGCCCTCGAAACCATCCAGCGCACTCTCCAGTACTTCGCGTGAATCGATATCGAGATGGTTCGTCGGCTCATCAAGAATCAGGAAGTTGAGATCCTGGTGCATCAGCTGGGCAAGTCGCAGCCTCATTCGTTCGCCCCCGCTCAGCTGGGTAACTTTTTTGAAAACAGATGGGCCATAGAACAGGAATCCTGCTAGAACATTCCTGGCCTCTCCCTCATTCATGACCACCTCGTTCCGGAATGCATCAAGCACTGTCCCATCCTGGCTGGATAGCTCCATATGCTGCGAGAGGTACCCAATTTTGACATTGCTTCCGGTACGGACCTCTCCTTGGTCAGGCGTAAAGCCACCCTGGATGAACTTCAGCAAAGTCGTCTTGCCTGATCCATTTTCACCGACAATGGCTGCTCGATCCTGATATTGAAGCTGGAGATTGACCTTGGAGAACAGCTCTCTACCGCCAAATGATTTCTGAACATCCTTGAAGACCAGCACATCTTTACCGCTGCGAGCTCCTGTTTCCAGTTCGAAATTCATTTTCTTCCTGTTTAAAATCGGACGGTCGAGCTTTTCCATCCTGGCAAGCGCCCTCTCCATGTTCGTGGCCCTTTTATGGAGGGCCGCACTTGGCGGGTTCGCTCTATTCGCCCAGTCACGCAGACGCTTGATTGCCTCTTTCATTTTCTTGATTTTGCGTTGCTGTTCCTCAAACGCCTGGAATTCACGCAGCAATTTGGCCTCTTTTTCCTTGATGAAACCTGAGTAATTGGCATGGTAAAGATCAATCTCGCCATCCTCCAGGTCGAGGATTTTCGTCGCCGTTTCGTCGAGGAAATAGCGGTCATGCGAGATAATCACAACGGTACCATCGTACTCTTTCAAAAACTCTGCCAGCCATTCTGCTGCCATAATATCAAGGTGGTTGGTCGGCTCATCAAGGAGCAGCAAATCCGGATTCCTCAATAAACTCAATCCCAGACCTACCTTCGTTTTCTCGCCGCCGCTAAGGCTGTTAAAATTCGAGTCAAGCATGCCCTCTATGTTCAAGCCATTGGCTATGCGATCAATATTCGCCTCCATTTCATAACCGCCTCCGAGAGAAAATTTCTCCTGGAGAACACCGTATTTGGATAGCAATTTTTCAAGCTGACGCGGATCTTCACCCGCTGCTGCCATCTCATTTTCAAGCTGCTTCATCTCACCCTGAACATCCAGCAGCTCGTCAAAGGCCGTTTGCAAAACATCCCTGGCGGTCATCCTCTCATCATAATTCGGAATCTGCGCAAGGTAACCGATTTTCAAACCCTTTTTCCAGTGAATCTTTCCTTGGTCTGCTTCCTCCATGCCGGCAATCAGCTTCAATAACGTTGTCTTGCCGCATCCATTCGGGCCGACCAGGCCAACCCTGTCTTTCTCGTTTATTTCAAAGGACAAATCTTCAAAAATCAGATTGCCTCCGTACATTTTGCTTATATGGTTAATGCTGCATGCTATCATTATTATTTCCTCCTATTATCGATCCCCCTTTTCAGCTAATGCACCCCGGTTGTTTTTTAACACAAAAAAGCCAGGGGCAGATGGCTCTGCTCCTGGCTCGCGCAACTTACATGAATACAAAAGGAGGGCAAATAGCCCTCCCCATTCACCGTAGCTTGCAATTAAGCGGGAAAAGAGATGATCCTACCGTTTGTATTTGATATTGAGCTGTTAAAAAAGGGCATACGTGTCCCGTTGGCAGCTGCAACAGCAAATTTTGCACGACAAAAATAAAGGAATTCATTCCAAAATCCGCGTACAAAAACAGTCTTGATCATCTCTTCTCACCTCCGTTCAATAATAGTTAGTTTTATTTTACAATTACCACTATATTTTAGCAAGTTTTTCCTGTTCCAATAATTTATATCTGTTAATCAAACATTTGATTGAATCCTCTTCAGTACCGCCACAATGGGCTTTTCTCAATTTTTCCCATACTAATAATCTTGCGGATAAAGCGTTTAAGCAGGCTTGACCCGCGGGTAATGGATAACTAACGAAGGAGTGGGTGGCAATGCTTAGACAGTTGGAACTTTCAGATTACCAGCTCTGGATGTGTAAAAAGATAAAGGAAAAGTTAGCTGAAAAGCATGACTATATAAATAGCGCTTCCCATTATCCAAATGAGTTTGAAGAACGGGAAGTCATATCCATAGCGTTAAGCGAAATGCTTATGAAATTAGATGTAATCGACAAAAAAGCGAATTAGTTTGCCGGGGGCCATTGGCCTCTTTTTTGCTTTTATGAATCAAACTGAATCCTTACTTCTCAACTCCGAAAGAATCTCAGTCAATAATGCTTCCTGTCGTTTCGTGCTCGTCACAAGCATGACAAATAGTACAATAAGAACGATTGGCAAACCAATTGATAGCAAAATACCAACCAATCCAAACAATCCAAAAAACGGCTCCATGCAGAAAACCTCCCCCTTTTATTTTACAATTGAATGCCTGAAAGCATAAATGACCGCCTGGGTGCGGTCCTGCACCTGCAGCTTGCTTAAAATATTGCTGACATGTGTTTTCACCGTCTTCAGGGCGATGAAAAGTTCATCGGCGATTTCCTGGTTTGTCTTTCCTTCGGCAATCAGCTTCAATACTTCCATCTCGCGCTCTGTCAGCTCTTCGTGCAGCTCGACGTTATTCTTCTGGCGCATTTTCATCATCATCTTGCCTGTCACTTCCGGTTCAAGCACTGGCTGACCAGAGTATGTAACCCTTACCGCATCGGCTATCTCACTGGCTTTCGATGTTTTCAGCATATAACTCGTCGCCCCGGCTTCAAGCGCTGGGTATACCTTTTCATCATCAAGGAAGCTTGTGACAATGATGATTTTCGCTTCGGGCCATTGCTCGATGATCTGCCTTGTCGCCTCTATTCCGTCCATTTCCTTCATGACCAGATCCATGAGGATGATATCTGGCCGCAGCTCAAGCGCCATCTCGACACCCTTCTTCCCGTTATCCGCCTCGCCGATCACTTCTATATCCGGCTGGGCTGATAAATAAGAAGAAACTCCAATCCGCACCATTTCATGGTCATCCACAAATACAACTTTAATCATTCTTCTCACCCGCCACCATTAAAATTGGAACCTTAACCTCAAGCCTGGTCCCTTTATTTTCTACACTGACAATCTTCAATGTCCCGCCGATTTCCCCGGCACGTTCGTGCATATTCTGGAGGCCATATGATCCTGCTTTTGCTTCTTCTACGTTAAAACCAATACCATCATCGACAACACGCATGATCACTTTATCATCGCGCTTGATCAACAATACTTCCAATTCTTCTGCCTTACCATGGCGAAGCGTGTTCGAGACAGACTCCTGGAGGATGCGGAATAGATGGTCCTCGACTCCTTTATCCAATGGGAACGGCTCCACCTTCCATTTGATATTCATGGTGACTTTCTGTCTTAATTCGATTAATAGTTCCTCGATTCCTTCCTGCAGGCTTTTCCCTTTCAAGGCAACTGGCCTCAGGTGCAGCAGGAGCGCCCTCATTTCGAGCTGCGATTGATGGATCATTTCCTCGACCATTTTCAGCTGCTTTGTCTCCCGCTCATTTTCGGAAGGTGCCTTCGTTTCATTGATCGCCGACATCAGCATCGATGCAGCAAAAAGCTGCTGGCTGACAGAATCATGCAGTTCGCGCGCCAGCCTGTTACGCTCCTGCGAAATGATTTCCTGGATCCGCGACTCTTGTTCTTCAGCCTTTTCAGTCGCCAGGCGCTGTGACAGCATCGCTTTTTCAGAAATTTGCTTATATAGCTTGCTGACCCTTTTAGAAATCGAGGAGATTTCCGCGTATGCCTGGTTGAGTTCAATTTCCGGATCCTGTCCTTCCTCAAGCTGAAAAAGCCAGTTGTCGACCGTTTTGAACTGTTTTCGCCAGTACGTCCCTGACGCCATGCCAAAAGCGACTCCCAACACGACGCTAATGCTGAAGGTAAAAATGATGAACGGAATATCCATCAATTCCCGGTTCCACAAATCAGAAAGCTTTGCGACCGGAAAAACTAGCACAAAAGACAAAGTCACAGCAATGAACAGAATGATCCCTAGGGTCAATCCCCATAAAATCTGGCGCATGGCAGTCGTCATATGCGTTTCACCTCGATATTACCAACAAGCATCGAGGTGAAAATTTTCACTTTCTGCTCTGCCTCATCATAGCCTGGAGTCTGTACATACAGGCTTTGGTTCAGCATCCTTCCTTCCTCATGCTCAAACACTTCCGCAGAACCGATCACAGACGAATGCCGGAGGGTTACTTCCAAATCATATGGCACATACACTTTTACAGTGCCAATGACATTGCGGATGAAAATGACGGTTTCTCCCTTTGGCAGCACTGTCAGGCTCAGGTCGATCACACTATCGCCAATCCCCGTCTGGATATTGACATCATTCCACTCATAAACATGTGAGGGCGTTTCCTGATGCCCAAACAAACGATTCTTGAAAAGAGGAGGCTTTTCGATCAGCATTTCCTTCCTGGTTTCTATTTCAGGCTCCTGTAAAACTGGCGTGATCACTTCTGGCTTCTTTTTCGACTGTGCGAATTGATAGGCAAGATAGATCAGCACGGCCAATAAGAAGAATCTGAACGTCATCATGCTGAAGACACTGCTCAGGAAAAAGAACAAACCTGCCCAGAACAGCACCTTTCCTGACTTTTTCGGCATTAAAGAGCGGCCGAAGTAAATCATCGCCCCGCTTGCGAGAAGGGAGAAAATCAGTCCTTCGTTAAAAAATGAAACTTCGAGCAATAGCAATATGAGTCCTGTAATCACAATCCAGCTGATATAATCACTTTTCATGTTGTTCAACATGCTGTTTCCTCCCTTCCTCTAGCTTTTTTTAAAATTGGAATACTTGATAGAGGATTATTATTATGAAGTCTTTTCGAGGTGATATTCCAAAAGGCGCAGCTGCCTGCGCCTCTATAGAATACCATGTTTTGCCTATTGAATAGTATGTGTTTCTTTATTTTTGAACTCTTTTTCGAGCTGGGCAATCCTGCTGTCGATTGTATTGCGGTTGTAGGTGCTGTTCACTTTCTCCTCCAGCTGGTCAAGATATGTTTCCATTTCTGTAAACCTTGAATAGGATTTATCAGAGTAAGCACCGTTATCCAGCACTTGATCCATTCTATGGTGAGCCCTTGTTACATTTTCACGGCCCATCAATTCAAGACGGCGGATGTGCATATCTTTTAACTTATGCTTCATCTCTTCATACTTCCGCTCTAACTCGAGCTGCTGTTTGATAGCATTTTCCATGGCTTCCTTCAGTCTGGCTGAACGCTCCTCATACTGTGCCTGCTCCTGCTGTGCAAACTCCTGGAGTTCATTTTCACCAGCTCTCATTGCCACCTCTGCTTGATACTTCCTTTTTTCAGCCATCTCAAGCGCTTGCTGATGTTCGCGGGCAAACTGTTCCTTCAACTGTCCCTGGCGCTCAAGCAGCTTTCTGACCTTTTCTGTTACGCTTTCACATTCACGAAGATATTGATTCAAAAGCGCGATTGGATTTTTCTTTTCCTTCTGGTCAAGTGCCTCGTGAAGATCTGCCATTACCGTGTTTTTGATTCTTGTTAATAGATTTGCCATTAGAAATCTCTCCTTTTAACTTAAATTATTTGTTATTCAATTGTGCCCACTGCTTTTCGAAGTTGACGAAAGGATCGTTGTCTTCGCGGATCACATCTTCTTTTTTATCCCAGTTCTTGTAAACAAGGTACAGGACATAAGCAGCTGCGATTCCAAGGATGGCCGGTACGTTAGAAGCCGTCGCCATCAGGATGATGAAGCCGGCAATTCCCCAGCCGATCTTTGCGGCAGTTGAATCTGTCTTTAAAAATTGTTTGACGACGAAGTAGAGCACCAGCAAGCTGACCCCAAGTCCGACAAGCGGGCCAAGGTTTGATATCAGCACCATGGCAGCAATGAAACCGGCAACCAGTAAACCAAATTTTTTCATGTTCAATTCCTCCTTATCTCTTATGATTACATCTTACCTTTCTGACAAAAATTCAATAACGTGCCTGAGCTTGATTTTGCACTAGGACCTGAGGCTTAGCCTGATACCGGACCATTAAACAGCAAAAAAAATAACCCAGCGATATCCACTTGGGTTATGCTTGTTGATATTTATTTTGAGATGAACATTTGAGTCCAGTAGTGGCCATAATTCCCGCCGGTTACATGCCCGACACCAATATGAGTATACGCAGGGCTTAGGATGTTCTTCCGATGCCCCGGACTGTTCATCCAGGATTGGACTACTTCATTCGGTGTTCTCTGGCCCGCTGCAATGTTCTCGGCAGCGCTTCGGTAATTGATTCCGAAGTTCCTCATCATCGTGAACGGACTGCCATATGTAGGGCTGGTATGGGAGAAATAATTCTTGTCTCTCATATCTGTTGACTTATATCTGGCGACCCTTGAAAGCTGCCAGTCAGTTGCAAGAGGCTTCAAGCCATTCTTGGCACGTTCCTGGTTTGTCAGCTGGATCACCTGGCTTTCAATACTCTTTGTTGCTCTTATTGTAGGGATATTCACCCTCTGGCCAGGATAGATCAAATTCGGATTTTTAAACTGCGGATTGGCGGCGATGATTTCAGAAAGGCCAATCTGGTACCTGACTGATATTTTCCATAGAGTGTCACCTGGCTGTACTGTGTGGACCTGCTGTGCAAATGAAATGGTTGGCAGCGCCATGACCAGTAATAACAGAGCTAATATGATTTTCTTGAACATTGTTCATTCCTCCTCAACTGATAGGATGAGGATAATTCAAGAAATTATTCTTTATTGTTTTTTTCGAGAAAACATCACGATAACGTTGCATATAGTTTTATCAAGGGAGGAATGCGAATTATGGGCTATCTTTGGGTGATGACCATTGGTTTTGTCATTTGTCTCGGTTTTATTGGCGGCATGCTGATGTTCTATATAACATCTGCCTTTAATTATGATGATGTGAGCCGGATTGATATGTTGGATACAGAGAAAAAGAGTAAGTCATAGAATGCCAAAAGGCTGCCAGGATGTACTGGCAGCCTCTTTATATGGCATGTTTTTAAAAGTCGCGTGTGTTATCAAAACGAGCGTTGGCTGGGTTGTCCGAAGTCAGCGGTGCATCAACTGGGTTTCCAGTCCTTGTGCCGTCAACTGTTGTAGCCCCATCATTCAAGCCGACTCTGTTTTCGTCACGCTCGACAACTACAAGAATCTTACCTTCTTTTACATAGCCTTCGTAACGTTCCGCTTCATCTTCCGGAATACCCATTCCGATCAGTGCTCCGGCTAGACCGCCTGCACCTGCGCCAACTGCAGCACCTGTAAGTGTCGCAGCGATTGGGCCCGCAGCCACGATTGGACCAATACCAGGAATCGCAAGTGCGCCGATGCCTGCCAATAATCCAGTAAGGCCGCCTAATATGCCGCCTGTTGCTGCACCTGCAGCCAGACCTTCCTCAGTCTTTGTACCGGTTGCTTCATTGACATCGTGAACCTCATCTTCGTTCTTACTGATAACAGAGATGTCATCAGTTGAGTATCCCTGTCTTTTCAGGTCCTCAACAGCCTGGATTGCGTCTTGCTCGTTATCATATACTCCTACAAGATGTTTTTCATGTTCAAACATAATAAAAGCCTCCTTTAGACGAGTAGTCCTTTTAAAAATACCCGCATATAGGAGGTGTAAACATTATGTCGAACGATAAAATGTTTTAGCTATTCATTTATTAGTGATTTTCATCACGAATCAGTAGCAGTTTTTTTTACAATATAAAGATTATTTCGCCGCCGCAGAAAGTGCAGCTTCAAATTGCTCGATTATATCCTGGCTGTTTTCGATTCCAACTGAAATCCTGACCAATCGATACGTGATTCCAAGCTCAGCCTGTGCCTCCGGCGGCAGCGCTCGATGAGAGGTTTTTAGCGGATGGGAAACAGTCGTTTCGACTCCCGCAAGTGTTGGCACAATTTTGATCCAACCAAGCGACTTGAAAAATTGATCCGCATCCACGTGTTCTGCCAATTCAATACTTACGATGGCACCAAATCCTTTTTCACCTTCAGCGAATGGATAATAAACCTTTGCGACATTCTGATGCACACTCAGACTATCAGCCAGGAGCCTGGCATTCTCTGATTGAGCCTTCATCCTTAGTGCCAGGGTCTTCAGTCCCCTGCAGGTGAGCCAAGCTTCGAATGGACTGAGGTTTGCACCGAGATTCACGATTCTTGCCCGCGCCTCTGCAATCAGTTCCTTTTTGCCAACGACGACACCTGAAGTGACATCACTGTGGCCGCCAATGTATTTCGTCGCGCTGTGGACAACCAGGTCGGCTCCGAGTGTGAACGGACGGACATGCAGCGGTGTAGCAAATGTATTATCCACCAAAACAACCAGATTTCTTTTCTTGGCAAGCGCGATGACCTCCTCCAATTTTTCAACACGGAGTAGCGGATTTGTGATGGATTCGGTATACAGAAGCTTCGTATTCGGCTTGATCGCCTGCTCTACATTTTTAAGGTCTGCAAACGATACAAATGTCGTCTCGATTCCAAAGCGCTCCAACTCAGCCTTCAGCATATGGAAGCTTCCGCCATAAACATCATCAGCCGCCACGATGTGATCACCGCTCTTCACTACTGCCAGGACTCCCGCTAAAATAGCAGCAAGCCCTGAAGAGGCCGCAACACCATCTTCAGCGTACTCAAGCGCCGCTACAGCTTGGCCAAGTTCATCCGTATTCGGGTTGCCAACCCTAGAATACAAATAATTCCCTTCCCCCTGATAAAAGCCCTCCAGCTCATCAAGGTCATTGAATGTAAAAGCCGACGTCTGATAAATCGGTGTCGCCTTGCTTTTAATTCCCTGTTGCTTCGTATGTACTGAATGCAATACTTCTGTT
The DNA here is from genome assembly GCF_031759225.1 of Mesobacillus jeotgali. Classification (NCBI taxonomy): domain Bacteria; kingdom Bacillati; phylum Bacillota; class Bacilli; order Caryophanales; family Bacillaceae; genus Mesobacillus; species Mesobacillus jeotgali. The sequence continues at coordinate 778,824 of NZ_CP134494.1, read as the reverse complement.
TCAAACTTTTTAGCCATCTTGTCACCTGCTTTTAGAATTCGGAGTATCGTAAAAAAATAACCTCTCCCTATATGGAGAGGTTACAGTCCAATCAGCCTCTCTTATCTTCGGACTGGAATCTACAGAACTTAGCACCTTTCATCTAAAAGATGATGTTGCCGGGCTTCAAAGGGCCTGTCCCTCCGCCACTCTGGATAAGAGTTATTTCGTGTTTAAAAATAGTTTTATAATAGCTGAAGTATACCAGCATCGCCGGCTTTTCGTCAATGACGCTTCTCACAACGCTACTGCAGCATAGCTTGTGTGACAGTTTATACTACGACACTTATCACTAATCATTCGTACATCGTTACGGACGGCTTTCCAATGTGACACACTATCAGCTCAATCTTCCGGATCGCTGTCAAGCAAGTCCCACGGCGTGATCACGCCAATTGGCTTCCCGTGGCGGTCACCGGTTTCCGTGATGATGACGGCCTGCAGTTTCTTCCCTCTTGTATGGTAACGCTCGAACAATTCTTCAATATGATACAGAGATGCATCTTCATCGACAAAGGTCACAAAGTAATTTTTTCCCTTCGTCAAAAGCTCCTTGATGCGAACGTCCTCGAAGTGGACGACACTGTCGGAAAAATGCTTCGCCATCCATTGGATGATTTCCGTTGAAGTCAGCAAGGCAACATATTTATCATCCTTGTCATAGACAGGAAATCTTGTGAAATCAAACTTATTGATCACCTTTAGAACATCTTTAAGATACGCATCTTCATAATAGTAAAACACAGGGCTCGTCGCGATCGATAACGCTGTCTGCGGCTTCTCGAACTCCCGGCATATCTCCTCGATCCGTTCAACCACTTCAATGTGGGGCTCGGCAATATAATAATCCGCATTCACCCGTTCATGGACAATCGCATTGCGAAGCTTGGCAAACTGATGCAGCTCACTTTTATACTTACGCACTAATGAATGATTCTTGTATCCGGAATACAACAGCTCGACAAACGCATCGCTATCCGTGCCCTTCACCATTTCCTTCAGTGCTTTATGAATCCTGTTAAAAGCCGTCTCGAACTTTCCGGATTGCTCCTTATGATTTACCTCATGCTCCTCAGAAGTATTGACTCGGGTTTCAGGTTTCTTCCCATCGTCATTGGCACGCTTTTTCCCATTACCGTTAGTGGATTGACCGGAAGATGGTTTGCCATTACCATTTCTGTTTTTGGCCTGGTTGGATTTACCGTTACTACTTCCGTTTTTTGATTGACTGGCAGAAGAGGAACCCTTCCTGCGTCCAGTCTGCTTGTTGTCTTGTATTTCTTTTGACGGTGAGTTAGACTTTTCTTTTTTTGCTGAGTTGGATGAATTCCCACTTTCACTCCCATTTTTTTTCGGTTGCTTTTGATCCTTTTCATCAACTCGCTTCAGCCTATTTTCATCTAACACCTGCTGCTTGGGATTTGTGCGAATATATGAATTTTTATTTTTACCAGGCTTGCGATTCTTCTTATTTTTTGAACCTGCCTGGTGATTGGATTTATGTTTATTCTGATTATTGTTAGCCAAAATAGCCCCTCCGTGATTTCAAATAACTTCCCTTCTCCTTACCCCTTTTAACACTTTTTCTAATCATGGATATATAATGAAGAAATTCCAGATTGCTTTAATGTTTGATACAATAAGTATAGTACATACATTGCTAATTCATAGAAGTTATTTTTTATAAAAAGGGATTGATATTTAGTGGCAGCAACGAAGAAAAAAAGAATAGTCAAAGAGGTCACACAACTTGTGACCATCACGATCGGGGCGATTATCGCGGCTTTTGGGCTTGATATGTTCCTTGTTCCAAATGCGATCCTGGACGGCGGGGTTATCGGGCTTTCGATCATCGCGGCTGAATTGACGAACATCTCGATGAGTATTTTCCTGATTGTCTTCAACCTCCCATTCTTGTATATCGGGTATAGGAGGATGGGCTTGAAGTTCACACTTCGCACTTTGTATGGAGTCATTATTTTATCGGGTGCGACTGCATATTTACACCATTTTGATCCTGTAACGGATGATTTGTTTTTGGCCACGATAATTGGCGCGGTCATCCTGGGAACGGGTGTCGGTTTGGTCATCCGGGCAGGCGGCGCATTGGATGGAACTGAAATCATTGCCATCCTTGTCAGCAAAAAACGTACCGTCTCTGTCGGGCAGATTGTGATGGTCATGAACTTATTCATCTTCATACTCGCAGCCCTGCTCGTGTTCAGCTGGGAAACGGCCATGTACTCCATCATCACTTATTTCATCGCTTTCAAAATGATTGATGTGGTCGTCGAGGGGATGGAAGAGCTAAAATCAGTCACGATCATTTCCGATGTACCTGAGGAAATTGCTGAAGAATTGCTAAAGCAATTAGGTCGCGGCATGACCTATATCCAGGGCCAGGGCGTTTTTTCAAACGAACCTAAGAAAATCATCTACACCATCGTCAGCCGTATTGAATTATCCACACTACGCTCTGTAGTCGACGATATCGACCCAAATGCCTTGGTCGCAATTGAAAATGTCGCCGACGTTTCCGGAAGCAACTTTGATAAGGCCGGCGGGCATTAGTAAGCAGGCAGAAACCGATCGAATATAAAAAAGTGCCCTGGCGAAGAGTCGCCGGGGCACTTTGCTGTTAATCAATTGGATTGTTGAATTTCTTTTCTTTCTGGCCGGTTGTGAATTCGACTAGTTCTTCGGGTGTGTTGTTGCCCTTCTTCTTGTTGTTGTTGCGCTGGGCGTTACCGTTTCCTAGCTTTTGTTTACCCATGCTGCCACGCTCCTTTTGATGGATTCATGAAGTAGTATGGATTTTTTCTTCAGCGTTTATTCCAAGTTCAGGCGCCCTGCGGACCTTGGTGGCCTGCTCATATGCATAGGCAAGTTTAATCAGCAATGGTTCGCTGAAGGCAGTGCCCGTGAAGGTGATGCCGACTGGCTCTCCACCTTCCGTAAAAGCCGTCGGGACCGTAACGGATGGGTATCCTGCTTTTGAGCCGATTGTCGAGCCATCCATTGGGAATAGAACTGCATCAGCTCCATACTCCTTCAATGCATAGTCAATTCCCTGCTCCCTTGCCATATAAAGATTGTATTCAAGTTCTTCGAGGTACTCAGCCTCGGTCAGCGTCCCGCTTGTTGCTTCAGATTCGAGCAGCACTTCCTGTCCGTACTTCAGCATTTTTTCGCCGTGCTCATAATTGAAGGCGATCACGTCAGCAAGTGTCCTGACTGGAACATTCGGTGAGAGTCCGTTCAGGTAAGCATTCAAGTCTGCTTTGAATTCATAGCTCAGGACTTTATAGCCCCAGGTTGCCTTCGCTGCCGGTATCGCTGCCTCAACTACTACCGCGCCTAGCTCTTCCAATTTTCCAACAGCTTTTTGAAAAATTTGCTCCTGTTCCTGAGTCCATTTGCCAATATACTCTTCTCTCACAACAGCAATTTTCGTTCCTTTTAAAGCTTGTTCATCGAAAAAATAATCGTGATCAAACTTCGGTAAACTGACCATCGTTGCCGGGTCTTGCGGATCCTGTCCAGCAATCGCTTCTAAAAGGTATACTGCGTCCTTCACACTTCTTGCCATCGGACCGGCGGTATCCTGAGTGTGGGCAATCGGGATGATGCCACTGCGGCTGACAAGGCCGACTGTCGGTTTGATGCCAACCAATGAATTTTGCGAAGCTGGATTTAAAATAGAGCCATCCGTTTCCGTACCGACCGCAACTGCAGCCAAGTTAGCGGCAATTGCTGCTCCGGAACCAGCACTGGAACCCCCGACATCGAATTTTCCAGGACCATATGGATTCAGTACCTGGCCACCGCGGGAGCTGTAGCCGCTCTTCATGCCATTTGCCATAAAATTTGCCCACTCGGTCATATTTGTTTTACCAAGAATGACGGCGCCTGCTTCCCTGAGCTTGGCGGCGACAAAGGAATCTCTCTGGGCAAAAGAGTCCTTCAATGCCAGCGATCCAGCACTAGTATGCATTTTATCGTTTGTATCAATATTATCTTTTACAAGAACCGGTATGCCGTGCAAAGGGCCTCTGGCACCCTTTTGCTTTCGTTCAGCATCCAGTGCAGCGGCGATGTGCAGTGCATCTGGATTCAACTCAAGCACTGAATTGATTGTTTTATCAAAAGCAGCGATACGGGCCTGGTACAGGAGAACAAGATCATGTGATGACAGCTCGCCCTTCTCCATTTTCTCCTGCATTTCATCAATCGTCGCTTCCGGCAGCCACTCTGCCATCAATGTATTTAAATGTGGATTATTCACGTTCAACAATTCCTTTCAAAAAAAACTACCATCAAAATAACCTACGGAATATATATTCTGATGTACTAACCAAAAATCCTTTATTCACAGTAAAAAAGCTATAGGAAAAGATCCCATAGCTTCGAAATTCATTATTCAGGGTCGACAATCTTACCGCCGTAAAATTCTTTTTGCACTGGGGTGATATTAAGGGCCTTGCAGTATTTTTTCATATCGCGTTCTTCGCGTTCGTTGACGATTGAGATGACGGTTCCCTTTGCGCCGAAACGGCCTGTACGTCCGGAACGGTGAACATATTGGTCCTGTTCCCTCGGGAAATCGAAGTGGACAACATGTGTGACACCTTTGATATCCAATCCTCGTGCTGCGATATCGGTGACAAGCAGCATTTCGCTGATGCCATCACGGAACTTGTTCAAATACCGCTGACGGTCCTGCTTGTTGAGCTCACTATGCAGCTGGCCGACATGAATGTCCTTGAACTTCAGCTTTTCAGTCGCGATGATCAGGTTAGGAATGTCCTTGATAAAAACAAGTGACTTCGTTCCATCCAGGCGGGCAATCTTCTCAAGGATTTTAATCTTGTCACGCTGCTCGCTGAGGAAATAAATATGCTCTACTTTTGCAGCATCAATCGTTTCGTCTTTTTTAACATTGATAATCTCTGGATCCTTTGCCAATCTCTTGATTGATTTTTCAACAATCTCTGGAAGAGTTGCGGAAAATAGCAGAAGCTGCCTTTGATCAGCAAGAGTCGATTTGACAATGCTTTTTACCGTTTCATTATGCTCCGGAGTAAGAAGCTGGTCACCTTCATCCAGGACGACTGTATGGACTTTGTGCATTTTCAGCTTCTTTTGCTTGATCAGTTCATTCGTCCGACCTGGAGTTCCGACGATGATATGCGGGCTCTTTTTCAGCTTATCGATCTGGCGCTTCAGGTTCGCACCGCCGATCAGGCTGGCCGATTTGATGCCGCTGCCTTCTCCCCATTTCTGGATTTCGGACAGGATCTGCATGACAAGCTCCTGTGACGAAGCAAGGATGACCGCCTGTGTATTCTGCATTTTAGGGTCGATTTTATTTAAAACAGGAAGCAGGTACGCCAAAGTTTTACCTGTACCAGTCGGTGATTCCCCGACAACATCTTTTCCTTCTATTATTAGAGGAATGGCTGTCGTCTGGACAGAAGTCATCGTCTCGAATCCAGCCTTCTCCCAGGCCTGCTGCAGGAACGGTTGTAGTTGCGCAATAATTTGTTGAGTTTCTGACATGATTTTCTCCTTAGTTAAACATTCTAGTATTGATACTAGCTAAAACATGATTATAAGTCCAGTATTCCCTAGAAAATTAGCGTTTTGCACCTTTTATTATTCATTGTTTTTTGCCCGGATCGGTTTTATTGGCGATTTTGTATTTTTATTGGCGAAGTTCACAACTTTATTGGCGAAAACTTGATTATATTGGCGAAGTTCACAACTATATTGGCGAAAACCCGATTTTATTGGCGACTTGGAAATTCTACAGTATTTTTTCCAATTCATAAAAAAGACACCGGACGAGTTACCGCCCGATGTCTCTTATTTCAAACTTATTTACGGATCCAAACTGCGCCAGCAGAGTTATCCTTCGCTTCGCCGATGACTTGGAACTTCAATCCTAGTTCAGGCAGCTTTTTACCTGCATCTGGAATCAATTCGTTGATGTACTTATTAGAGTCATCAAATGTTGTCACACCTGGAAGTCCTTCGTATTCGAACAATCCGCGAGATGGTGAATCAACAGTCCAGGCAGGTGCCTTATCAAGTGAGAATGCTGCGTCAGCGATTTGATAACGTGTGCTGCTCTTTACTGAATCTTGTCCATTAAGTTTGCCGACGATTGCTTCTGGATGTGAATCAACTACACCGATGAAGCCTTCGCCCGGATGGACGCCAACCCAGTTGTCTGTGAAGCTGTCGTCACCGTACCATACAACTAAACCAGTGTTGTACTTCACACCGCGGCCGGTGTTCAAGCCTTTGTCAGACCCAGCGTAGTTTCTCCACTCCAGGTAGTAGTAGTGATCTTTATCGAACAGGCCGTTTGTTGAGATAAAGCCATCAAGAGTCACTTGCTCAGTTCCTTCTGCATCATCAGAGAAAGCAACTACGCCGTCAACAGTCAGGCTGAGGTTGTCCATTGCGAATCCTTCTGGAGCAAGGCCTCCGTCTGTAACGTATTCAAACACAAGTTGAACTTTCTGGCCTGCGAACTGGCTTAAGTCATAAGACTTGTCCTCCCACTGTCCTTGAGAAGATTCCATGCCGCCAGCAGTGTTATTGTCGCCGATCACGTCTAACTCAACTTCTGTGCCATCTTCAGTTACTGCATTTACAAATACATAGTCATAATCGAATTCTACTTCGTACCATGCTTTATAATCGAAAGTCGCTTCTGTTGCAGCTGTCAGGTCGAATACAGGTGTTTCCAATGCAGTGTGCAGGTCATCACCTTTTGTACTGTAGTAGTATTTTTCACCGAAAGCTGGCTTGATACCTTCTACCTTCTTCTTAGGCAGGTTCACTTTTACAATGCCGTTATTTTTTGACTTCGTGACGCTCTGGTCGATGACTGCTGTTAAACCATTTTCATCAATTTCGTCGTAGTTGACTTCTGTAATGTTCGCCCAGTTGCCGCCCATGATTTTCTGGAAGTACTCCTTGTTCTGTGGAGAGAAGCTAGTAGGCTCTGTGCCTGCTACTGCCCCATTCCAGCTGCCGCCGCTCATGATTGACCATGATGCAACCGGCTCGCCTTGTCCAGTGTACTGAGTGTCGTACTCATCTGGAAGACCTAAGTCATGTCCGAATTCGTGTGCGAATACACCAACAGCTCCATCTTCAGGCTCGATTGTGTAGTCGAATGCTGCCATTGATCCGCCCCAGTATGGAACCTCTGCAGTACCCTCTGTTCCAGGAACATCGTATACTCCGTCCAATACCCAGCGGTGTGACCAGATTGCGTCGTCACCTAATGCTCCGCCGCCAGCTTCCTGGCCGACACCCGCGTGAAGGACCATCAAGTGGTCAACAAGTCCGTCAGGCTCGTTCTGGTTGCCGTCAGCGTCCAGATCATATAGGTCGAATTGATCAAACTCAGAAAGATCAAGTCCGCCTTCAACTGCTGCAGTCAATGCATCTTTTACAAAATCGCGCGGACCGCTTTCTCCATTATTGTCATGGCCGCCTTCCGGACTATCGTCGCCGTAGTCAGCAGCATTTCCAGGGACCGTTACCCAGTCAGTTACATGACCGTCAACCGTATAGCTGCCTCCAGACTGTTCTTCGTAGTACTGCTTGAATGTCTGCACCTTTTCTCCATTGAATAATGTGAACTCTTCATCACCGAACAGCATTTTTTCATAATGCTCACGGCTGAAATCGTCTGAATACATATAGCCTTCTTCTTGCTCAATGTTATTGTGCTTGAAGTCTGCAAATTCAGCGAGCAGAACAAGAACCTTGTCCTCTCTGACTTCACCATTGTAAGGAGCCTGTTTCGCAGGATCCACTTTCGCGTAACCTGTTGGCTTGCCTTTTTTATAATTGTCATGGCCTTTTTCAAGCTGTTTAGTAAGCTTGTCTTTTTGCTTTGTCAAAAAGTCCTTGGACTTCTTAGTCATATCATCTTCAGCAGCGTGCTTGTCTGTCTTGCCTGCTTTAGCGCCCTGCTTCTTCTTGATATATTCTGTTACCGCTTTATTGACTTCTTCCTGTGAAGCACCTTTCGCAATCAGGCCACGCTCCAGCAATGCTTTTGCAAGACGATCCTGGTCTACGATGTTCAGGTCGATTGGCGCTGAAACAGGCGCTGTTGCAGCTTCAACTGATTTAGTTGCAACTGGTGATCCTGCAAATGATCCAGCAAATAAGGTTGAAGCGAAGACAGCACTTGCAGCAACGCTGGAAAGAACCTTTAACGAACTTTTCTTCTTCAAAAAGATTACCCCCTGCTATTTTCCAAGTTTCGATTATTCATATATTCCGAAGAATCTGATACGAATTGTAGCAAGGTTTTGAAATATTGTAAATTTTTATAATATAATAATATATTCCTATAAAATCCTTCTTTTTTTAAGAAAAGCACCCTTCATTAAAATTAAACTGAGTCTATCATCCTGTTTTCATCTCAGTAAGAAGTGTAATTGAAACTATTTTAATAAAGCATTCTATTGGGAAAATTTCTTCGGGTATCTAAATTTGATTCAATGGAACTAGCAGAATATAGTAATTTTTTCAAAAAAATGATGTGTTTATTTAATTTGATTGGTACTATTTACATTAAAAGATTGAACTCGATTACTAGTGGTAATGTATTGTAGAACCTTTTCAAGGAGTGTTTGAACTATGAAGGAATTATTGAAGGAATTAATCCTGATTGACAGCTCCACCAAGGAAGGGGCCAATCAGGCTGTCGAGTTTTGTAAACAGTGGCTCATTGAGCATGAATTGCAGCCAAGTTTGATTGAAAACAATGGATATAAAATGCTGGTTTGCGAGATTGGCGAGGGTGATAAAACGATTGTATTCAACGGACATGTTGATGTGGTCAGCGGAAAAAAAAAGCAATTCGTTCCCGTTGAAAAAAATGGCCGGATCTATGCAAGGGGTGCGGCGGATATGAAAGCTGGCGTAGCCGCGATGATGGTTGCGATGAAGGAATTACGCAATCAAAAAATCGGGGTGAAAATCCAGCTGCAGATTGTGTCCGATGAAGAAATTGGCGGGATGAATTGTACCGGCTATCTAGTCGAAAATGGCTATCGCGGGGATTTCGTTATCTGTTCTGAGCCGACGCAGCTAGGAATCGCACTGCAGGCAAAGGGTGTTTTGAGAATCGAAGTCGAGGTTACCGGAAAGTCGGCTCATGGCAGCAGGCCTTGGGAAGGTGAAAACGCGATCGTCAAAGCCTATCAAATATACGAAAAGCTGCTTCAATTACCTTTTACAAAAGAAAGCTCGGATTTCTATCAGTCACCATCTATCAATCTAGCCATCATCTCTGGCGGTGAAGTTTTTAACAAGGTGCCTGATCATTGTGTCATGTCCCTTGATATCCGTTATCTTCCTGGCCAAGATGCCGATGTGATTGTGAAGCAAATCGAAAGCATCTCGGATGGTAAAGTTACCGTCGGACTTAAAGGAATCCCGGTGGCGACAAAGCGGGATGATTCATTTATCAATCAGTTGAAACCAGTTTTGGAAAAGCATGTTGCTGGTGAAGCAGTGATATTCGGACAGCACGGTGCTGCGGATACCCAGTATTTCGCGGCACACGGAATCCCGGCAATCGAGTTCGGGCCGAGCGGAGCAAACTGGCACGGTGATGACGAATTTGTCGAGCTGGAATCGCTTGAAAAGTATAAAGAGATTTTGATCGATTACGTTAAATCTTATTAGAAATTAAAAGACAGCCACTCGGCTGTCTTTTTAACTGCTAAAACGATATTTCTTTGACCAAGAATATAGCAATAATCCTAAAACCAAAACAATTTGCAGCAAAAAGACAACCGAATCCCAAAAACGAATGCTAGTGATTGGTTCCAAGAATCCCGGCAGCATGATCTCATTCACCGCGAACATAATTTGCGGGATATAGTAGTAAGCGGTAATGGCAAATGTGAGCAGGATGCCTGCAAGGTAGAAATAGGCGTATCTGCGTACGAACTTCTCTTCCCCGTCGAATGTTTCTGTTTCTGGAACGCTGAGAAAAGGCAGCCATTTCGCTAAGAAATTTCGCCCGTTTTCCATTAGATTGTAGCAGCCTGTTTTGTTTTCAATGACATAGTATAGGTCCGTTTTCATGAAAACAGCAGTCTGAAAAACTAAACGAATGAAAGTGTTCAGTACGATCAATTTTAAAAGAGCCATTGTGAGAGTATTTTCGCTCGCAATAAACTGAGCAGCCAATGCCAGGAACAATACTACAATATCAAAATTCATCCCGGCAAGAAACAACTTATTACGCTTTTCAGCCGGCAATTTCCACACCTGAGACATATCGGTCTCCAACACAACAAAAAACAGGCGGTTTCCCACTTCTATTTTTGCCGGCAAACCCTCAGAGCGGACCGCCAGCACATGTCCGAATTCGTGGATGATTACAAGAAAGAAGCCTATCAGCATCACAGCCAGGATATTTAGTAACATCAGGTCAAACATAAACAGATCCGAATAGCGTGGGAATAGGTTCGGATTAAATAGAATTAAGCCGGCGCTTGCCACAAGTAAAAGGAAGTACAGCTTTGAACTGATTGTGTTGAATAAGAAGCGGCCTAAATTTTCTGGAATCCAGATTAAGCCAGGGTGGTTTTTCTGCCCCGAATCAATCAAGATTTGTTTGCCATTTAACTCGCTAATCAAGTTAAGTTCAAGGAGTTGAGAAACAAAGTCCAATATGTCGATAATTTCATCAGGATATCTAACAATCAAGGCGTTTTCCACTTCATAAAGTGATTTTTTCTCATTGATTAGCTCAATAGCACTTATACAAACTTCTGGCATTTCGTAAAATTCGCCGGTGGCCTCATTTTCAACGATGTAGTGTTTTTTATCTCTTCTTACTTTCAGAGGATTCATGAAAACGACTGAATCGTATGATAAATTCATGTTATCACCCTATTCCCAGGCAAAATAGGCGATGATTCACCAACATCATCGTGGAAATAATGCACACCACCAGCAAGTTGTTTTAATCCTCTTTAATTTGCGTATTTTCATGATGTCACCTCCTTTCAACTAATATTTGAGTGAATAGGAAGATCCTTTGACCATTCATACTTATTATGAAAGTTAACCCATTCTGGGAAAACCTCTTTGAATAATTCCACAAGGTCAGGGTCAAATTGTGTACCCTGCCCTTCAATAACTCTTTTGTATGCCTCTTCAACAGGCATCGCAGATCTATACGACCTTGAGGATGTCATAGCATCAAAAGCATCAGCGATAGATACTATTCTTGCAGAGAATGAAATCTGCTCGCCCTTAAGCTGATCGGGATAGCCCTTTCCATCCCATCTTTCATGATGAGATCTAATAATTTCAATGCTGTCACCAAGGCCATTTACTTTTGCAATTGCCCCTGCACCTACTTCTGGGTGTGTTTTAATAACTGCATATTCTTCTTTTGAAAGTTTCCCAGGTTTAATTAGTATTGAATCAGGTATGTTCACTTTTCCGATATCATGCAATAAACACGCATGTGAAAAAGAGCGAAGTTCCTCTTCTGAAAATGCACCAGTCGCTGAAGCTAATGAATGTGCATAATAAGCCACTCTTTCACTATGCCCTCTAGTATATGGATCTTTAAGCTCCAGTGTTGCAATGACACCTTTAACAATGCCGGATAACTGATTATCATAAGAAGTTCTGATTGCACTAATATATCCCTGAAATCTTTTTAAAATAATGAATCCTATTAAGGATAGCGCTACAATAAGAGCTATTGGGAACAATACACCCGTAGTTTTAAGGAAGAGTCCGATAAAAGCATACTTAAAAATAATTCCTAAAGACACTGTCCAGTAAAATAAAGAACTTACAAAGATAGGAGCGAATAGAATGAGAAAAACTTCAACTACATTACCACTTTTATATTCATACCCACTTCCGTAGTATGTAATAGAATCATATAGGACTGTTAAAACTAAATAAGATATGACGAAAAAATACTTCAGTATAGATAATTTAGTTTTTTGAGCCAAATATACAACAACAGGAAGCAACAACATAATCAAGAAATAATAGTAATATCTATAAATCCCAAAAAATTCAATATCCTCTTGCAAAATTTGTTTTGGATAAATATAAAAGTAGAAGACATCGAAAGCAATAAATAATCCATAAAACAATGTCAAAAACCATTTTATAGCTCTTTTTTCTTCATGGTTCAACGAAGGGTCTTTAAAATTTGTCTGCATATATGTACCTCGCAATTTCATCCAAAGCGTATAGCCCTCTTTTTCATTCTTATCGCCCAAAAAAACAAATAGTTTAATAGTAATAACAAACACAATCTCAAATGAATAAAAAGACCTATAAAGGAGTCGTCAAATATCGACATTTATTTCATTATAAACCAAAAGGACTATTCAATAAAATAGTCCTTTTGGTTTATTTGTTGGGTATCACTTCATAATTTAGCCACAATTTGGGATGGCCGGCAGTGTTAATGTCACGGTTGTTCCTTTGCCCAGCTCACTTTCAATAGCTAATCTGCCATCATGTTCTTCAATAATTTTCTTTGTTACCATGAGCCCTAAGCCATTTCCATTATTCTTGGTCGTATAAAATGGTTCTCCAAGCTTAGCCAGTTTATCAGGTTCAATGCCACAACCATCATCTTTAACAGAAACTTCAACTTGATTATCTGCTTGTTTTGCATTGATTGTAACCGTACCCCCATGTGGCATTGCTTCCATTGCATTCTTTATTAAATTGATAAAAACTTGCTTTAATTGATTTTCATCACAAACGAGGACAGCAGGCTCTTTCATGTCCAAGTTTATTGTTACATCTTTTCTTTGAGCATGTGGATCAATTACAGATAGAACGTACTCGACTATATCTTTTAGGCTTTTTTTCGTCTTAATAGCTGTGTTAGGTTTTCCTAAAATCAATAGATCATTGACGATTGCATTAATTCTATCTATCTCATTCAGCATTATAGGATAATAATGGTCATCGCCTTTATCTTTCTCTTGTTGCAGCTGTGTAAAGCCCTTCAACGCCGAAAGAGGATTCTTTATTTCATGGGCAATCGCTGCTGCCATTTGCCCGATTACTGCTAATTTTTCTTTCTGTCTCAAATCATTATACATTGTAGTCATAGCATTAATATAAGATTGGAAACGTGTTAAGAGAATCCAGGATATGATAGCAATAAAAATAATCAATCCCATAGGGAACAAAACTTTGGGTGATTGGAAGATGATTCCGAATAATGAATATTTAATAAAAAAGCCTAATGTCATAGTCCAAAAGAAACGCTTGTTAACGAATATCGGAGAGAACAAAATAAAGTAGATTTCCAGTACATGACCGCTTTTAAACTCCTGGTCTGTTCCCCAGTAAATCATTAAATTATTAATAAGATCAATCAGCACAAAGGCTAGAAAGTAGAGATACTTAACTTTTTCGGGCTCTCCACGCCTCACTAGGAATATACCCGCTGGAATAAGTAAGAATAAAAGAATATGAAAGAAAAAGCCAAGGCCTCCACTAGGTAAACCCATTGTTTCGTTATTCAAATATGGAACTAAAAAATAGTAAATAAAATCATATGGAAAAAGGATTATATAAAATGTCCACAAAAAGAACTTAACTGCTTTTACTTCTTCATATACTAGTACTGAATTTTTTTTGAGCGGATTCATATGGAATCTCCTTAAATCTGAAAACTTGATAGCCTTATTATATCAGGATGTGTCACTTCTTGTTACATTTTGTCTCATTGCGCAATGATTTTTTAATAAATATTTTTTATGGATGGAAAGGAATTTTTTATGGAATGAAAAATGGACCAGGCGATAATATGCCTGATCCTTTTCCTTATGCCGTTTCACTTAGGTTGTATTCATTAAGGATTCCTTCGAGTTTGAGTGCGAGTCCCATGCTGCCCTGGATTTTAAGCTTTCCTGTCATGAAGGCGGCTGTGCCGTTGAGTTTGCCCATGATCATCTTCTTGAAGTTTTTATCTGACAGCGTCAGGGTACAATCTGGTGTTGCTTCTGTTCCTTCAACAACCTTCGCAGCTCCATTTGTGATCAACAGCTGGAATGTCCCGCTGTCATCACCAGTGATGTCATATTGATAGACCGTATTCATGCCTTGAATCGGCTCTGGCCTATCTTTCATAACCCTCTCGATCTCCTGCCACACTTCTCTGACCGACTTGTTTTCCAACATCCTACCCACCCCTATCAACCTATTTATTTCCATCATACCCGACGTAAGTCCTAATGGGCAATCCGAAAACGAACGTATTATCTAATAATTCCCTATATTCGTCGGGTTGCTTTTAGCTTAACTGCCTGTACTTGCGAAAGCCTTCAAGCCTCTGTTCCAGAATACATAGGCAAGGACACAGCAAACAATCGCTGCAACCGGAGTCCAGAGCGCAAATTCCTTGTAGCCGGACTTGTCGATAAAATAGGCTGCCGGATAGAATGCCGTGAACCCGTAAGGAATGATCCATGTCAGGAACATACGAATCCCCTTGTGATAGATTGTCAGCGGGTATCTCGCAAAGTCACTCAGGTTGAAGACTGCCCAGACTATCGGCAAGCTGTCGATCATCCAGAAGCTGAACGTCGCGAAAAATAAGTTAATCGCTACGAAAATCAACCCAGATGAGATGATCATCATGACCAGCATCGCAATTTCTGCTGCTCCCCAAACAAGGTCAACCTGTGGAATAGCTGTTCCCAGGATTATCAACCCGATGATCAACTGGCCGAAACCATCCTGGTGCAGTCTATCTGCAACAACATGGAATAACGGATTGACCGGCCTGATCAGTAACCGATCCAGCTTTCCTGGCCTGATGTACTGCCAGCCAAGCGTCCAAAGATTATCAAAGAAAATCTGATGAATTGAACGGCCCGTTGCCGCGATTCCGTAGATGAACAATATCTCATAAAACGACCAGCCATTGATCTGCTCAATGTGGTCGAACACTACTTTTACAAAAAAGATCGAAGCAAATTGCTCAAGCATGACCGAGGCGACACCGATCAAAAAGTCGATCCGGTATTCCATCATCACCTTCATATGGCTCTTCGCAAACTCCCAATATAATCTCGTATAACGACGCATGAAACCGCCTCCTATCCTCCAAAAATCGTAATCTGTTTAATCGCTTGCGACCAGATTACCCTTACCAAAACATATAATGAAATGAGCCAGAACAACTGGACTCCAAGTGCCATGTAAGCGTCTGTTCCAGTGATTAAGCCGGAATAAATTGATACAGGCAGATACACCATTGCCTGAAAAGGGAGAAATTCTGTAATGGTTCTAAGCCAATCCGGGAAAAGTGTAATTGGTACAAGTGCCCCTGAGAAAAATGTGATCAGTGATTCCTTCAAAACTCTGACACCCCAGACATTGACCGTCCAGAATGCCAGCACGCCGACAAGGAAATCAAAGAATGTACCGATCCAGATGCCCACCAGCGCACTAACTACGAATAGCAAAATCGTCTCTGGCGATTTCGGAAAGCTTAAATCCATAAAGAAGTAAGCAATCAGTATCATCGGGATTGTTCCTTGAATCAAGTACATGACCTTCTCACCAACATCCACCGCGAACATTTTAAAAATCATATCGTAAGGGCGCATCAACTCGATCGCTACCTGACCCTCTTTGATATTCTCGGCAAGCTCATTGCCGACACCGCCGACAAACCCTTGAAGAAGCATAGCAATGACGATATACGTCAGCATCGTTTCTAGATTAATATTTTGAATCGTCGTCTGGTTCGCGTATACCGCCTGCCAGAAGAAATAAATAATCAACAAACGCATCACCGAAGATACGGTCCCGGCCCAGTACCAGGCGGAATAAGCAGTGTTCTCCTGCATTCGCCCTTTAGCTATTTGCCAGTACTTTCCCATGCTCTCCCCCCTGTTCCTGCTTGTTGTACAGCTCCTCAACGATCGTCTCGATCTTAGGATCCGCAATATTCAAATCGCCAATTTCATACATGCTCATCATTTCCGAAATGACGAACGAGCTTTTAACAGTCTCATGGTCAAACGCTAAGCTGACCTTCGTTTCTTCTTCGTTGTGTAAAACATCCGCCTGACAGATGAGTGACTCGGGCAATACGAACTTTTCCTTATCCGCCAGCTCAAAGTGGATTACCCGCTGCTGGCCAAATTGTTTTTTAATCTGCTCAAGGCCACCATCGTATAAAATCGTACCGCCATCAATGATGATAATCCGGTCACAGATTTCCTCGATGTCCTGCATGTCATGTGTAGTCAGCAGCACTGTTGTGCCCCAGCGCTGATTCATTTCTTTAATAAACTTTCTGATTTTCACTTTTACCGCAATATCAAGACCGATTGTAGGCTCATCCAAGTAGACAACCTTAGGTCTGTGAAGGAAGGCTGCAGCCAGTTCACAGCGCATTTTTTGCCCAAGCGAAAGCTGTCGGACAGGAATGCTAAGCAATGGTTCCAAGTTCAAAACCTCGGTGAACATCTCGACTGTCTCCTGATACTCGTTCTCCGGAATCTCGTAAATATGTTTTAAGAGATTATAAGATTCACGAACCGGGATATCCCAGAAAAGCTGCGTCCGCTGGCCAAAGACTGCCCCGATATTGACCGCGTTCTTCTGACGGTTTTCATATGGTACCAGCCCATTCACCGTCACCTTTCCAGAAGTCGGTGTCAGGATTCCCGTCAGCATCTTGATCGTTGTCGACTTACCGGCACCGTTCGCTCCAATATAGCCAACCGTCTCACCCTGATCAATGGTAAAATTAATCCCCTTCACCGCATGCTTCGTCTCATACTTCCGGTTAAAAAGCGACTTGATTGCTCCCTTAAGACCAGGGTCTCGCTTCACCAATTTATATTCCTTCTTCAAATTTTCAACTGTAATCACATTATCACTCTCCAAGAACATACATTCGATTTTTAGGCACAAAAAAACCACAGACATCCCAGTCCGTGGTTACGCAATTATTTTAACATGACAAAAATAAGCGCTACTACACAAAATACAGGCAGGCCGAAGGTAAACCATATGAAATTATTGTTGCTGTTCCATTAGTTGTGTTAATCATTTCGACTGCCTCCTTAGGTTATTTGAATACTTTCATATTGTACCTGTTAGGGAAATTTTTGGCAACAGTTATTTTCCACAACCACTTCACTATGCAGATTGTCTATACCGTTCGGTTTTATACCATTTACTTTCTTTTTTCAAGACGACTCGCACTGTTTCCATAACCAATGATGATACAACAAGTAAAACCCATATTTGTGAATACGTAAAATACATCAGGATGATCGTCAGAAAGTTCTTTACGTTCAACTGGTCTTTTTCAATGCTTAACGCAAGAGCCACTTCTGACAAAAAAAGCAGGAATGCCAGAACGAATAATGCCATTGATGCAGCACCTGCAGACAAGTGAAGGTCCGTAAATAGATTGAGAATGAAAATAACATTTGACATCAATACACCCATAAGGAACATCATGTAAGTGAACAAAAAATAAAATAAATCAAGCACGACCCTTTTATTTTTTAGCCGTCCCAGCCCAAACAGGTATTTCCCGATCACATACTGATTTCCTCTAGCCCACCTCGTACGCTGCTTCCACCAGACCCTCCAGGTTTCCGGTTCCTGCTCCCATGTAACAGCTGCCGGAAAAAAGCGGATATGATACCCCAGGTTATACACCCTGAAGCTTAGTTCCGTATCCTCTGATAATGCTTTTACATCCCAGCCACCAATATGCTCAAGAATCGACCTTCTTATCGCAAAATTGGTTCCGGGAATCGTTGAAAGCTTGAACCAGAACCATCGTCCCCCCTGGGCGAGCCATTGGAATGTAATCGTCTCGATATTTATGAACCGGGTTAAAATATTCCTCCTGGCATTTTTTACTCTGAATTTCCCCACGACCGCACCCGCACTCGGATCATTCTGCAAACCCAAAACTAAATAGAGCAAAGAATCCGGCTCTGGCGTGTTATCAGCATCATAGACAACGATCACTTCACCCCTTGAATGGGCGAGTCCAAAGTTTAAAGCAGACGATTTTCCCTTTCCAGCAGATTCCTCGTCCGTCTGCACGACCTTAATAAAAGGAAATTGAGCTGAATACCTTTCCGCAAGCATTCCTGTATCGTCAGAGGAGTTGTCATTGATCACAATCACTTCCAGTCTTCCCCTTGGATAAATCAGTTTAAGAATAGCTTCCAAGGTTTCTTCAATGACCATTTCTTCATTATGTGCTGGAATCAGGACACTTACTGTGGGATAGTAAGGAAGGTTCTTTTCCCAATCGCTTGTTTTATTCCGGTAATTTGCATAATGGGTATACCCTCCGTACATTAAAAACATATGGTATAAAAGCATAAACCAAATGAGAAAAAGACAGAGATAGAAGAGCAGGTTAACCATGATGATCCCCTCCATGCCGTGCCCTTCGTACCTGCACTTTGATAGCTAAAAAGACAAATATTGCAACCATGACCCCTGCTATCGCAACAATCATCCACATAGTATAATTCGCCGCGGATTTCACATGCGGGTTGTAATATTCGGGATTCTTCTTTAAAAGTTCGAAATAAGCAACAGATTTTGTGACCTCTTCTTTTTCACTGGCTATAACCGAGATGTTATCAACCGCAACATAGTTGTTCATTTTTTTCAAATCAATCCATTGAAGGTTCGGAATCTTCTCCCAGCGTTCAATTAACTCCTTGAACCTTTCGACACCGAGATAAGGATGGTAAAAACCCGCTACATACCCATCCCTGACAATCAACTGATTTTCTGCCGCTTTCATCATTTCATCAATGGCTTTGTCATTGTCTGGTTCAACGAAACCAATCGTTTCCGGCAGAAGCTTCATTCCGTGTAAAAAGGCAGGATATGATAAATAGGGCGACGGGGCCATGATTTGCCAATCTCTGTCCCCCAGCTGAAGCTGGCCGATATAGGTGGAGAAATGATCAGAAAGGATTTCATAGCCACTTTGCGACATTGTATAGTGGGGAGCTTCGAAAGCAAGTGGATACAACCCTAGCCCCACCATCTCCTGAATCGCTTTCGTCACCTTCGTTTTGATGTAATCCGTCTCAAACGCTTTCTGCTTGCCGAGGAATTTCAGGTATTCTTCTTCGCTTTTAAAATCTTCTCTATTCTTTTTCTCCGGTGTTTGATCAGGAGGAACAGTTACAGGCATATTAGCGTCTACATCCCAAAATTCAAAACCCTCTCCTGTTTCATCATCCTTGTATTGGTGGGTGTACCCATGCATGATGATGCTTCCCCCATTTTGCTGGCTGTATTTCAAGGCACTAAGCATATGAGGATAATCACTGAAGCGTGACTCAACCCCAGTTTTTGGATCCCTATAGACCGGGATGACAGAAACGATGTAAGGTATATTCTTCTTTTTTAAAATCGTCGCAATCTCCCTAAAGATGCTGGCATCAGTTAACGGATGAATATCTTCAAGTCTTAAATATGCCGGGTGTCCCTCGGCATGGTCTGCCTGAAACACATCATGCAATGCCTCACCAAGGTAGATGGAAAACAAGGAATCCATTTGATCCGGCGCATAATAATAAGCCGACTTGTTCTTAATAAAAATCGGATAGACGTTTCCTGAACTGGTCCCATTAATAAGGGCTATACTATCGTCAGTTGGGTCAATCGTGCTCACCAATCTTTTCTCTTCAAACATAGACCGATGGCCTCCCTTCACCAGTACCAACTCTTCTATAGCCACCTGCCGCTCTTGTTTAAAGAATGATAACTGTTTCCCTAGCTGCTCCGCATTATGGCCAATCGCGAGGGTAGTTCCTTTAAAACTATCAACCGATCCTGCAATGGAATCCGGCAGCAGATCCGCCACCTCCCCATAGTAGACAAGTACGGAAACTCCATCTAAATCTCTTTGACCAAAGTCACTAGCACTCTTAAATGTAATGTCTTTCGAAAAATGACCAAGAAGCATATCAAGTAAATTCACATTCTCAGATCTTACATTGCCTTCTGTCGTATATAAAACCAAAACTTTTGCATCAGTACGGGGATCCTGATTCATATCCGCATTTGCCACAGCCGCAAAAAAGCAACAAAATAGTAAAACAAAAAGCGAAACTTTTTTACTGATTAGTGTCTTATGCTTTCTCTGATCCCCCAGCATTTCTACATCCTCCTATACATATTCAGGAAAATGAATGTGTCATTATAATTAAAACTACGATTAATGCCAGATTCTGTGTTAATGATCGAATTACTTTTGTCCTGAATGTTGTCTTGTTCTCTAAATAGTATTCATGACTCAGGTTTAAAGAACTGCACCAATAAAAAAAGTGCCAGTCCACTAGTGCTTCCTGGCACTTATGGTCTGGCACTTACTTCTTATCGCTAACTTAGCTTCTCAATTGTAATTCCATTTCTATGAGAAATGAAAGTGAATAACTCCTCAGAGTTTTCAAAATGACCTGAAGGACCAAAATTCTGGAAGACATTCATCTTCCTTAAGATGCCGCCGAGATCCAGGTCATTGCCGACAAGATAGAGGTCCTGACCTCGTTCCTTCAGTTGATCTCTGAGCTGAATCAATAGCAGAGCCCCTGATGCATCCACAATGGTGACCTTTTCAATATCTATTGCGATTTGCGGACTGTCATCCGCGGTGATCGTCCTGGTGATCAGCTCAGTCGCACCAAAATACAAGGGGCCTTCCAGATTGTAGATTTTAAGATTTCCCTTTGTTTCGCTACTAATCTTGAAACCTTCCTCGCTCATTCGCTTCATGAAAATTAATGCACTCATGACGATTCCGGCTCCAACAGCTACCATCAGGTCGATGGCCACAGTCAGAATCATCGTCACTAGCATCACGGCTGCATCTGTTTTTGGTTCATCCTTCAGAATCTTAAAGCTGTCATAATCAAACATCGTGATACCAGTCATTATTAAGATCCCCGCAAGCACAGCGAGTGGAATTTCTTCTGCCAGCGGTCCGAAGACGAGCATGAACAGCAGCAAGGCAACACTATGAACCATTGCCGACAACGCCGTTTCACCGCCACTGCGTAAATTGACTACCGATCTGACTGTCGCCCCAGCACCAGGCATCGCACCGAACAAACCTGCAAGTGTGTTACCAATCCCCTGGCCAATTAACTCTTTATTACTTTTGTGCTTAGTACCTGTCATATTATCCATGACAACAGATGTAAGCAATGAGTCAATTGATCCAAGCACCGCGATGCTCAACGCTGCCGGAATCAGTTGAATGATGACACCCAAGTCAGCAATCGGCAGGTGAAGTTGCGGCAAGCCTTTTGGAATCTCGCCAATTCTCTCTGCGATGTCAAAGAAAATGAAATCGTTGATAAAAGGTAATGTAAAATGAACGGCAGGAACTACTTTTTCCAGCAGGATTACCGCCACTGTTCCTAAAATCAGAGCCATCAAGCTTGGCGGGATAATCTTGATCCATTTTATAGCCACGAGCATAAAGACAATCGTCAATATCACGACCAAAAAGCTGCCCGTCACATACTGCAGCTGCCCCATGATAATGATGATGGCAATCCCGTTCATAAAACCACTGACCACCGGCAACGGAATGAATTTTAAATAATTCCCTGCTTTAAGTAACCCAAATATAACCTGAAATAGGCCACCCATAAACGCGGCAATAAACGCATACTCCAGTCCTTTAGACGCCACAATCCCGGTAAAGATAATCGTGATTGGCCCAGTCGGACCCGTCACCTGCCCCTTCGTCCCGCCAAATAAAGCCGCAAAAAAACCAGTAATGATTGCACCATACAAACCAATGATTGCACCATCCGAATTACCCGTCGCCTGCATCCCAAAAGCCAACGCAAGCGGCAGCGCAACAACCGAAACCGTAATCCCGGCCAGCAACTCACGCTTCAGGGTTTGAAACATGTTTGATACGCCTTCTTTCTTATTTTTAGATAAGAAAAATTATACTCTTGGAAAAACGATTAGGATATATGCTGAGGGAAGAAGAAATGAAATTTTGAGGAACTTTTCAAGTTAAACACTATTAAAATATTTGCACTAGCCAACTTCCATGCATGAAAGCTATAACGGTATAAGAAACTGAAGCGAATATTGTAAGTCCTTTAATGAACGCCGAGCGGGGTACTTTTTTAAATATGATGAATAATAGAAGGAAGATGGAAAGGGAAGCTTTCAAACTAACGAACATTAGTGGGCTGACTTTAAATATAGCACTCATTACAGGATTCAACTCTGAAATGAGTTTATGCTTAACCCCAAACCAGGTAACAACAGCATCAAACAGATTCAGGACGGTCAGATAATAAAATAAAAGGGTCATATTATTCACCTCATTGTTGTGTTATTAAAAATTTTTAAATTAAATTTAAAGGGCTATGCATAGTAGTACTCCCAGGCATGAGCCCTTTTTAAAGTATTAATACAAACGTTGTTTTTTTCTTCATGATATCTCCTACAATAGTACAAATAATTAAAAAGTATGTGCGCAACCAACCCTACTTTTATTAACTAGTTTAAAGTGATAAGAGTGTTTAATATGATAACACCCACCCGCAAGCCTATTGATTATTCTTTCGTTATTTTACTCTTTCTATATCTTATAATGAAAAATATTAGTCCACATAAGATCAAACTAATTCCAATGGCAATTAAATTAAAACTATTTGTACTTGTATTAGGTAATCGTTCTCCAGGATGCTCGTTTGATGACCCAACTTGTTCCTCTCCCATTGCATTAAATAATAATTTAACATCAGTAGACAATCCCTGAAATTCATTCCCTATTTCGTGAGGGACTAAGACTTTAACCGAAAGTATTTCACTAGTAAATATCAATAAATTCCTGGTGTTTTTTAGACCTTTAAATTCACTTAATTTCCCCGAATACAAATTGTTATTGTTTCTGTCATTTATTTCAAGATAAAGAGAATCATAATATTCTTTTGACCCTTTGACATACTCTGACCACATATTATAATTGAAATTTAAGGTCCCTTTATTTATCACCTTAATTTGGCTTGTGATGCTGTCCCCAGGTTTCAATCTATCTACCATAATAAAATAGTCTCTTGGCAAAGTATCGATATCAACAATAGGATCCAATTTATTTGCATTTGTTTCATACAAAGGATTTAGAAGCAATACAAAAATACCAAAAACCAAAAAGGTGAAGATAAAATTAAACTTTTTCATACAATCCTCCACCATTAATTAAAAGGTGGGAATGTTGATTCCCACCTCTCAAAATTTTAGTTACCACTGTTATCTCTGTCATTAATATTGTCATTACGCTTGAATTCTCCGCCTCCACCTGTGGAACCGTTATCAACTGCACCTTGATCAATATTTTCGCCATTATATTGTAAAGCTGTGAAACTAAAGTTGATACCAGTAGATTTACCTTGCAAGTCGTTTTGTTCTACTCCAGTATCTTTAAATTTGATAACATATTTCAAACCTTTAATTGTCTGTTCTGTAGTCGTACCATCATTATCATTAGCATCTAAGTATCCAATGTATTTTCCAACATTAGATATAGTGTTTCCGTTAACCACAGCATTCCCAGTACCGAATACTGCTAGAACTTCCCTTAAAGTTACTTCACTTTCACCTGGGAAATACTCGGCTAATAGGTCACCATCAGTTTCATTACCTAAATAAAGCTTTTCGAATACAATAACATCTTTCATTGCGTCATAAGTTGTTGAAGGTGCTTCCATCTTCAAGAAAATATCAAACGGCAAGGATCCTTGGTTATTCAACATCATTGCAGGTTCTTGGTTATCAACAACAGCAGAAAGTTTATCACCTGGTTTAAAGTTTACAATGTTGAATTTTTCTAGGTAAGTAGAATTTGGTGCAATGTTGATTGTTCCGTTTGTAAAAGAGTTGGCAGAGGCAGTTGTATCACTAAAGTATGCAAACGTACCACCCATTACTGCCATTGCACCCATTGCAACAGAAGCCATACTCATAGCCGCTTTTTTCTTAATACTCATTTCTTTTTCCTCCTTGCCCTTAAAGGGTATGTATTTTTTATATTTAATCTAGAAGGATTATCCCCCTAGTTTAAAACCAAACTGATTAATTAAATTGATTGATCATTTGTGGATGCTACTTTTTTAGATGGATCCCATTGTTTAAAAATCTTCCAAAGTGATATTAAGTTATAAATGATTAGGATTAAACCTGGAAGAATCAAACTTAACGCAATTCCTTTTTTAGATTGTAAAAAGCCAAGTATATAACCCGCATAAGGAACATGGATATTAGCATATTTACCTATAAGAGACTGAGCTGGCACAGCTATAGGATCCTCAGTTTTGTTATTATCCCCTTGCGTAATATATTCAATTTGATTTCCTTGACCCTTAATTTCCTTAATCCGATGAGTTACGATCGTATTAGCCTTAATTGGGGAATAAAAGGTAATAATATCTCCTTTTTCCAATGTTAATTTTTTTTTGTCATCTAGCGGTTTAACCCCAACTACAGATCCTGTTTTTATTTTAGGCTCCATAGACCCAGACAAAACTAACATTAATTGGTTGCCCATTACAGATGGTTGACTTCCTGTTATTCTTGAACTGACCATAATATAAAGTGAGATAATCAATAACAGAACTAGAACAAAAGATATTAAACTACTAACAATCTTTAAAGCGATTTTCATCTTGTTCACTCCTGATTTGTGTTATGGTTTTACTTCTGAGCTTTCCTCATTCTCTTCAGAAGGGTTTTCTTCACTGTCACCATTACTAACATTTTCATTTTGTTGTTCATCATCACTTTCTTCTGGGTGCTCTTCTTTCACCAACTCATCTGTATCCTTGTTATCCACCGTCTCTTTATTTTCAGCATTTTTTTCATTTTCGGTCGACTCTATTTTTTGATCATCTGTTGGTTCTTTAGTTGGATTATCTTTATCATCTTTTGAATCTAGGTTTGCCTTATCTTCTTTTTTCTCGCTGCCATTTCCGTTATTATGGTCATTACAATTTCCCTCAGGACAGTATTCATCTTGATGGCCTGGATTATCTCCATCTCCTCTTTCATATTCTTCTTCATCACAAGGTTCGCTTCCGTTTCCTATTCCTGAGTTATCTTTACATTTTTGACATAACTCTTTATGACTTTTTTTATATTCTTTATCTTCACAAAAGTTTTCCATAGTCTGTATCGATCCAGCAAACTTAGTATTATCTACAAAGTAAGAATATGTATCTGCGGTGATAAAACTTATAGTCAGGATCAGTACGTAAACAATAAAAAGGTTGGTGAGAATGAATAGGTGTTTTTTCTTTCTATTAAAGTTTTGTTTCCTGGTTCTCTTTTTTCTACTTGGGTAAAATGTCAATTCATTCACCTCTTTTCACACTATAAAGTTTCCTAAGATCGCAATATGTTCTTTTTAACGAACTTTATATTGTGAGTATATGCCAACATACTAGTTTTGAAAAACCTCAAATTCGGCTGTTTTTTCTTAATAACGCACGAATATCGTTCGTTATCTCTTTTTATCTCCAATTTTCTTAATATTTCGTAAACTAAATAGAACGTTTTGTTATATATATAGAACAACAAATTATTGGAAAGCGCCTCCTAGACTAAGGAGACGCTATGGTATCGTTATTTTACTAAGGATTTTTCTTGAGACAAAAATCCGCTGACTACCTCATGAAAATAATCCACTGGCTTTAATTGATCAACAAATTCATGTCCTGATTTCCATGTTTCTTCTATATAAACCTCCATCATCCTTCGAACGCGTTCATCCCCACCTTCAGCATACTCCAAAGCATTCACACTCTCAAAAACCTTCACCATCAATTCAGCTACCCGCTTTGAGTGAAAAGTCTTATGGTCATGAGATGCTTTCTGCAGAGAAGCCAGCAGTTTCTCCAACTGCTCAATCCCGCCACGGACTTGATCCAAAAACTCTCCCTCAATCCCAGCAATACGCTCCTTCATCTCCTCCAAAAACAACTCCCCAGCATCAAACTTCTCCATCAACCTCAATACTTCCAGCCCAAGGATATTGGCTGTTCCTTCCCAAACGGTCAGCACTTGAGCATCCCTCAATAACCGCGGCGTAACAAAGTCTTCAATGTATCCATTCCCTCCATGCATTTCGATGGCTTCGTGTGTGAAGTGGACGGCTTGTTCTGAGGTTTCTTTTTTCAGTAGAGCGATGTAGAGTCGGTTTAATACGATGTCTTTTTCTGATACTCCCTGCTCATTCCTCATGACTTTCTCAAACAAAGGGAGGTATTTAAACACTGTTCGGGTTTCGATTTCGAGTTTTACGGCCATTTTCACCAGGGAGTTTTTGATCATCGGGAAATCGGCAAGTTTTTTGCCGAAGGCATCTCTCTTCAATGCGTACTCCCGAGCTTCACGATATGCACGGCGCATGATGCCGAGTGAGGCGACGGTGTTGCAGACGCGGGAGAGGTTGAGTGCTTCCATCATGTAATAGAAGCCTTTTGCTGGGTCTCCGACTAAAAAAGCTTCTGCTCCGTCGAATTCGACTTCGGCGGATGGGACTGCGCGAACTCCTAGTTTATCCTTGAGCCTACGGATTTTGATGCCGTTGAGCTTTCCGTCTTCTTTGCGCCATGGGACGGCGAATAATGTCAGTCCCTTTGTGCCTGATGGGGCTCCTTCTTTCCTTGCTAAGACCATTGCGACGCCGCACATTCCTGCGTTGGAGGCGAAGTATTTTTCTCCATAGATTTTATAGCCGTCGGCTGTCTGGACTGCTTTCACCACGTTTGCGCCGACGTCGGATCCGCCCTGGCGTTCGGTCAGGAAAGTGGCGCCTTCGTATAGAGTTGTCTCTCCTGTTGATAAAACATGGGGCAGGAATTTCTCTTTTAACTCTGGTGATGCGTACTGGTCCAATAAATAAGCAGTGGCCATCTTCAAAGTTACTGGACAGTAGAAGCCTGCTTGGGTTTGGGACAATAGATAGCCCTGGGCATAGGAATAGATATAATTCCCACGTCTCCCCAGTTCGGGAATATCCTTGTGAACATAGCCGACAATCCCGGTATTATAAGAATCCTCGACTGTTTTCCGGTAGCCTTCATTCACCCATACTTCGGAGATATCATCGCCATAGGCATCGAATTTAATCAGCTTCGGCTGGCCTTCGCGGTCGGTGAATCTGGCTCGCTGGTCGATTTCGTTGGCACATTTTTCGCCGAACACCAGCAGCTCCCGGTCTGCGTACTCAAAAAATTCTTCATCCAATAATTCCTTCGGCAAAGCTCGAAACTGCGGTTCTTCCTTATAAAAATTCATTCATTTAGCCTCCCTTTGAATTCAGTCAACAGCCTTTCGATTTCTTCCCTGATCTCAACCAGTTCACAAATTCTTTCATTCACTTCTGCGAGCTTTTCCTCTCCATACTGAATTGTTCGCTGTAATTGTTTTTCACCAGTCCGATCCTCGTCGAATAGCAATACCATTTCTTTAATTTCATCAAGTGAAAATCCAAACCGCTTCCCGCGGAATACAAGTTTCAAGCGGGTTATCACTAGCTGTGTAAATCCTCCAGCCACCTTCTGTCCTGGATGGCAGCAGTAAACCGAGCTCTTCGTAATAGCGGATGGTACGGGTTGTAACTCCAAACTGCTCCGCCAAGTCAGAAATCGTATACATCAGCAAAACCTCTTTTTTTACAGAATAGTCAGTAAATTAATTATACCATTGACGTTAACGTAAAGAGCAAGCCAGATTCCCAATGGAAACCTGGCTTATTTTTTCACATATAGCAGTGGGTCAACGCTGTTTGATTTCTCATAATTCCACTGGCCTTCATGGATTTCAAAGTGGAGATGCTTGCCCCTGCTGTCGCCGGTGTTTCCCATATAGCCCAGCAACTCGCCTTTCTTGACAGGCTGACCTGTTGTGACTACGTTTTTTTCCAGATGGGCATAAAGCGTGGTGAAGGTCTTGTCACCGATTTTGTGGGTGACCAGGACGCAGTTTCCGTATGTAGCAGAATAATATGAGCGGATGACTGTTCCGGATGCAGCCGCGACCACTTCCGTTTCTGCCGATTCATCGGCAATATCGATACCTGCGTGCAGCCTGCCCCATCTAGGACCATATCCCGAGGTCAGTTCTCCCTTTGTAGGCATGATAAAAACGTCCTCAGATTCAGAGGCAAGCTTCTCCACTCTCTGGTTTTCTTTTAAAATCGCAATCTCCTGGGATGCGAGGTTGACATAGACCTCGTACATGTCCATCAGCTGTGATTCGCTTTCCTCCTTACTGGCATGAACAGTTTCAAGCAGACGCTGCTTCTCCTCTGCCTTCTTCTCCAAGTCAGCTTTCAGCGACAGCATTTCCTCCTGGTCCTTTTCCAGCAGGATTACCTGGTCTTCAAGCGCTTCTTCCTGTTCCTTCAGCGACTCCAATTCAGTTTTGTGTTTTGCCAGCAAATCTTTATCAGCCTTAATGATTGTGCTGACCGCGATTGCTGCATCAAACAACTGGGAAACGTTTTTTGTATCAAAAATCAAATCTACATACATTCCCAATCCATCGTTATTTTGCATCAAACGCAGTCGTTTTTTGATTAATTTCTCCCGGTGTTCGATGTTGGAGCTGAGCTTGCGAATTTCATTTTCCATGTTCGCTGCAGATTGTTCTGATGAATCAAGGACGATTTGAAGATCCCTGATTTTCTGATTCAGCTCTGTCATCTCATCATCCAGCGCCTTCAGTTCGGAGAGGTATTTTTCTTCAGCCTTGTCCATTGCTTTAATTTGGTTTTCTTTTTCAGTGAAGTTTTCCTTAAGCTCTAGCCGATGCTGGCGGATTTCCGAGTCTTCTGCTGATTCAGCAGGCTGCACGCCTGTCATGACTAGTCCGGCTATTATTGCGATTGTAAAAGTATTTTTCCTCATCTCACGCCCCCTACGCTTGGATTCTATCAATTAGTATATCTCTACAAAGCTACTAAACCTGTCGACTTCTGTTGTCGCTTTTCGTTTTTGCAGTAGGACAGTAGCAACTTTCACCCATTGCTGTCATAATGTAAATGGATGTTTGCGTAAATACACTAAAGCGCTAAATGAATCTGGAGGGATGAGGACAATTGAGCCATGCTGCTTTGAAGTATCAGTCAAAATTAGATTTGAAGGAAACCGAAATAGCGATTAAGAAAACGAAGGATTTTTTTGAGAACCATCTTGCTGAAACATTAGAGCTGACAAGGGTTTCGGCGCCGATTTTTGTCAGGAGCGGCAAGGGGATCAACGATGATCTTGCGGGGAATGAACGGGTGATTTCCTTTGATGCGCCTGGTGTGGAAAACGATGTAATGGAGATTGTTCAATCTCTTGCAAAGTGGAAAAGGATGGCGTTGAAGCGCTATGGTTTTTCTCTGGGAGAAGGACTTTATACAGATATGAACGCGATCCGGCGCGACGAAACT
This sequence comes from Mesobacillus jeotgali, assembly GCF_031759225.1. Lineage (NCBI taxonomy): Bacteria > Bacillati > Bacillota > Bacilli > Caryophanales > Bacillaceae > Mesobacillus > Mesobacillus jeotgali. The sequence goes on along the minus strand of NZ_CP134494.1, from coordinate 749,249 downwards.
CTCAGCCAGCTCCACTCCCTTTATGTTGATCAGTGGGACTGGGAGAAAGTGATTTCCCGGAAGCAGCGGAATGGGCAGATACTGAGGACAACTGTTGAGAAAATTTTTGATGTGATGAAAAAAACAGAAATTTTCCTGGCAAACCTCTATCCGACCCTCGGCACGATCTTGCCGGAAAAAATCAGCTTCATCTCCTCACAGCAACTGGAGGATCTTTATCCCGAGCTATCACCAAAAGAACGGGAGGATAAAATTGCAGAAAGGTTTGGGGCAGTTTTTATTTCGGAAATCGGCCACGAACTTCGCTCTGGCCAAAAGCATGATGTCCGCTCACCTGATTATGATGATTGGAATTTGAATGGCGATCTATTGCTCTGGTACCCGCCATTAGGCCGGGCAATTGAAATGACTTCAATGGGAATCAGGGTCGATGAGAAAAGTCTGCTGGAACAATTGAAGCTTGCAGGCCAGGAACAACGAACCCAATTGGAGTATCACCAGGCGTTATTGAACAAAGAGCTGCCATATACAATTGGCGGCGGGATTGGCCAATCGCGGCTGTGCATGTTCCTGCTCCGGAAAATTCATATTGGCGAGGTCCAGGTTTCTGTGTGGGATGAGGAAACCATCGAGGAGTGCCGGAAGCGGAATATTCATTTATTATAGAAAAAGCAAAAGCCACCAACTATGACTCGCTCCTTGATTGCTAACAATCAAGGATCAGTTCACAACGGGTGGCTTTTCGTCTTATTTTTGAATCAAGTAATCTACCAATTTCTCCTTTGGCTTCCCAAAGATTTCTTCTTCTAGGCGCTTGCCTGTTGGTGTTGCCGCAAGTCCGCCTTCTGCTGTTTCCCTTAATGCGGATGGCATTGTCTGGCCGATGGCATACATCGCACCGATAACTTCATCGCATGGGATTCGGCTTGTGATACCTGCCAGTGCCATGTCAGCCGCAGTGATGGCGTTCGATGCACCCATTGCGTTTCTTTTTACACATGGAACTTCGACCAGCCCTGCAACTGGGTCGCAGACTAATCCAAGCATGTTTTTCAATGTGATTGCAAATGCATCAGATGACTGTTGCGGAGTTCCGCCAGCCATTTCAACAATTGCAGCCGCAGCCATTCCGGCAGCCGATCCGACTTCTGCCTGGCAACCGCCGGCAGCTCCGGAAATCGATGCGTTATTCGCTACGACAAAACCGAATGCAGCGGTCGTGAACAGATACTCGATCATCTCCATGCGTGTCGGGTTCAACTTTTCCTTTACGGCAAAAAGTGTCCCCGGAACGACACCTGCTGATCCAGCAGTTGGTGTCGCGCAAATGATACCCATTGCGGCGTTCACTTCATTTGTTGCGACCGCCTTGCTGACAGCATCCAACAATAGATTACCAGCCAGCGATTTTCCGCTGTCGATGTACTTTTGCAATAAGACTGCATCCCCGCCGGTAAGACCGGTCTGGGACTTAACGCCAGCCAAACCTCTTTCCACTGCGCGTTCCATGACCTGCAGGTTATTGTCCATCTGGGCAATGATATCCTCACGCGAGCGGCCAGAAACTTCTATTTCTTGCCGAATCATGATTTCGGCGATCTTCACCTGATTTTTTTCAGCTAATTCAACAAGCTCCGCAACATTACGAAACATGGCTTGCCCTCCTGATGTTACTCAATTTTAGTCAACGAGACGGATAACCTGATCAACGCCATCAAGTGCGGTTAACTCCGCATAAACTCCGTCTTCGAGTTTGTGGTCCATTTCGATGACCATGACGGCGATGTCTCCCTTGTCCTTGCGGGAAACTTCCATATGGCCGATGTTGATTTGATGCTTTGATAAAACCGTTGTCACAGCTGAAATCAGCCCGAATCGGTCATGATGGACGACGAGGATCGCCGGGTTGGCGCCGGACAGCTTCAGCTTGAACGAATTGATTTCTGTAATCTCAATCGTTCCGCCGCCGATGGAAATCCCGACGATTTCAAGCTCCTTGCCCTGTCCATCATAAAGATTTATTTTTACCGTATTCGGATGCTCTGTGACTGCATCCTCGGTGATGAATTCAACTTCGAGCCCGGATTGCTCAGCGATTTTCAAAGCGTCTGGAATCCGTTCATCAAATGTATCAAAGTCCAAGATCCCGGCAACGAGTGCCAGGTCCGTTCCATGTCCTTTATACGTTTTAGCAAAAGAGCCGTACAAGGAGATGACGGCCTTTGTCGGCTGCTTCTCGAACAATGTGCGCGCCACACGGCCAATCCTTGCAGCGCCGGCTGTATGCGAACTCGATGGCCCGATCATCACCGGACCTATAATATCAAATGCAGAACGATATTTCATGGTGCACTGCCCCTTTACCAATCTATTGAAAGCGATTTCATATATAAATAATTTATTAGAGTCCTAACCATAGTTATCTTACCACATTCTATATAGAGTTTAATCATAAATTTACTGGAATTTAAAAACCATCCCAATCAATCAGGATGGTTCATTCACGCTTACTCTATTCCTGCCGCTGTTTTTCGATCTATACAGTGCTTCGTCAGCACGGTTAAGCAATGAGTCAATATTGTCATTCTGACGATATTCCGTGACACCGAAGCTTGCGGTTAGACTGCCAGCTCCTTTAAAGCAGTGGTTCTCGACCATTTTGCGGAAATGTTCGGCTTTTTCATAGGCTTGTCCACCGGTACTGTCGATGATCAGGATGAATTCCTCTCCGCCCCAACGGCCGAACAGGTCACCGTCACCTAGATTTCCAGAAACGATGGCAGACAGCTCCTTCAGCACACAGTCGCCAATCTTATGGCCGAACACATCATTAACCTTTTTAAAATGATCGATATCGAAAAAGATGATGGAAAACGGTTTGCCTTCTCTTTCCGCAGACTCGAGCCTTTCCTCAAGCCAGACATCAATCTGATGCCGGTTGGCGACGCGGGTCAGGGAATCAAGATAGGCGTACTTCTTAAGCAAATCTCTTTCCGTAAAAGCACGGAACATATTTTGCGCGTAATAGAGGACCAATATATAGACAATATTCGCCGCATGGAACTGCGTGAGCGAATCGATTGATTCAGATGTCAACTGCCCGCTGTGAATCACACCGATTGCCAATGTTACCATGAAAATGAAGATTGAGTAATACAGTCCTCTTTTAATGCCAAGCGCCAAAAAGAAAAACATGATGATGAGCGGCATCCAGACAATGAAGTCTCCCAATGAGCCGCCTCTTTCCGCGAGATCATTGGAAACGACATCGAACATCGTGGTGATATGATACACACTCACCAAAAAGAGAGTGACATATTCCGCTATGCGAATTCCACGATTTGTATATGCTATAACCCAGCTCATGGAAAACCAGATGATCAGCGTTGTATTAACCACTGTATCGAACAGGCTGTTATGATTTAAAAAGCTATTGATGACCAGGGCAACCGTAATAATCGGGAGCATCCACATGTACACGCTTCGTTTAAGTTCTTCAATCGTTTCAAAGTTATGAAACATCGTTCTCATCTCCCCTGCCATTCATTGGCAACGCTTCTTTTCATGTAAGAACGTGTTGCCTGGTCCAGCAGCTTTATAGGCTCAAGATTTTTCCTCGAAAGTAATTATTTTGAATTTGAAATATATTGCTGTGGGATGCGACCATTACTGCATGTAACAGCGGTTTCCACTCTACTTCTATTGTACTAGAAAACTCTATTTTAGTATATTTCCAAAAGCAAAAGAAGAAGCAAAAGTCCCAGAAAAGACCTTGCTTCTTCATAAAATTTTATCCAAAGATCCTTTATTCTTCAGACCAATTCCAGTACGACATATCCCCGAGATTCGCCCCCTGAATTTGTTCGTTCTCCTTCAACTTCAGCAATTCTTTTACCGGACCGGTCACGACAGCGCCGTAAACCTGGAATCCCTCCTTCATCAGGTAATCGTAGCGCTCTTCAAGATGAGAGAGACCGAGGAAATTCTCCCGGTAGCTCGCTGATTCATTTTCAATAAGATTTTTCATTTGCTTCAACATCCGTTTCTTATTTTCATCAGTCAGATTTTCGTAGAGCAGATTCTTGCTTGTTGAATTGTAGCCATCATGGGCATCACGGCCGCCCGTGAAGCCGAAAGGTGCAACCGAAACAGAGTTGCTGCTGCCCCACCAGCTTTCTTCATACTCCTTCAATTCACCCGTATACAATGGCATCCATAGTACATCAAGATCATATGGCTTCAAAAACTCCAGCATTTCCTCTGGTGTCATATACTTTTTCGTCGAAAAGGACAGCTCGGCAACCGTGCCTTCGTGAACCTTATCGAGCTTCGTCCAGACCGATGGATCTTCATTAGCTTCCAGCTTGTTGCCTGTCTTCGGATGTTCTGGAAGATAAAAATTGTATTCTCTCTCGGTTTTAGGCTTGAGGTATTCCGTCTGATTTGTTGAGTACATAGGAACCAACCGTTTTGCCAATTGTTTCGTGCCAACGAGTTCAGGCTCTTTTCCAATCATCTTGTAGACTGGATAAGAAATTTTTTGCGTAAGAAAAGGTGTGATCTCGGCTGAGTCGATGCTGCCAAACTCCTCCTGCATATTCGGCTGCGTCCAGTCCATTGCCACCCGGCTGTAAAAAATATGTTTTTTATCAAGACCAAGCGCATGATAGCTGATTGAAACAACCAACATATACAGCCAGAAGAAAAACAGTGTGGCGAGAATCACCTTAATGACCTTCACCGTCAATGCAAATCGATATTTAAAAAGGATTTTCTTTTCCTTATCTTTAGTCCAATCCATGTTCATCGTCCTTCCATCCTTGTTTTTCCGCCATATGCGCAAGTCTTTTACGCGCCCGGTGAAGCGTGACCTTCACCTGGTTTTCCGTCAAATCGAGCGCTTCCTCTATTTCCTGGTAACTGAACATCTCGACCTCACGCAAATACAGGATCGACCGGTACTGTTCCGGCAAATAGGTCATTAGCTGCTGCAGGTCATCGGAGATTTCCGCCTGAATCGCTTCGTCCTCCGGAAGCCCGTATGGACTCGCCATCTCATCCTTTGAAAATAGATAATCCGCGAACGGTACCCATTTTCTCCGCTGGCGACGACGCCATTCATCCAGATAGGCATTGCGGGCAACCTTGAACAGCCAGGCCCTTACATCCTCATTCTCGTAAAAAGAAAGCGAAACCGTTGCCCGCACAAAGGTTTCCTGCGTCAAATCCTCGGCCAGCTGAGGCGACCCTGAAAGCTTCAGCAAAAAGTAATACAGGGGCTTTGTGTACTTCCTATATAATTGTTCGAGTTCATTCCTTCTGCCGTCATCCATACTACTGCCCCTCATTTTTAAAATCTCGATACTAAAACGATGAACTATGTAAAATGTTACACTCAATATAAGTGTTTTTGTAAAAAAGTTTTCAAAACACTATTTTCACGGTGAACGGCTTGGCTTTCCTTTTTCGAAGTATGGTACATTATATAGGAACAAAGTGAAGGGAGTTTTTCAAATGACTGAACAAAATAATGCATTGCCGCCAAAAACATGTGAGATCGAGCGTCTGATCACAATGGAAGACGATATTAATCTAGTACTGGAAGGCAAGAAGACAGCCACTCGCCGTAACGGCCGTTATGCCGATGTAGGCGAAGTCATGGAGTTAAAAGGAAAGAAATTCGTTGTGGACAATGTCTACTCACAGTCTCTTGGTGAATTGACAGACGCTGACGCACAGCGTGAAGGCTATGAAACAGTCGAGGAGTACAAGCAGTCAATCCTGTCTTACCACCCTGGAATGCCTTGGCTTCCGCAAATGCGCGTTTGGGTACACGAATTCAGCCCTGTTGAAGAATAAAAAATGAATCTGGCATACCGAGCGATTATTTATCTTCACGTCGCAAGCGTGATTATGTCGATTGGCCCGTTCTTCATTTTGATGCCAATTGTAAAAAAACTGCCTGATGCAGTGGGGAAAGAGCTCGAGGCTCATCTGGCTACATTGAAATCAGCTGTCCGGCTGTCAAAGCACGCCGGCCATGTACTGATTGGAACAGGAGTGCTGCTCGTCATCCTCGGACCATGGACATGGCAAACACCGTGGATTATCGCGACACTGGCCTTGCTGTTTGCCTCACTCTTTTTCCTTGCAAGGGCATTCTCGCCAACACTCCGGAAATTTGCCGAAGAAGGCGCGAATAAAATAGAACTCTCCGCAAAACTGAAACGCACCATTTGGACATACATCATCCTGTTGATGTCGATGCTCTGGTTCATGGTCGTGAAACCGAATTTGTGGTGAGGAAGCTGAAGCCCGGGCCGTGGTGCCCGGTTTTTTTTTACACTTGGTCGATATAATGCTAAATGTGGTCGATATATTTAAAAATCCGCCGATATATTCAAAAATGTGGTCGATAAAATTCAAAATCCGCTGATAAAATCAAAAATGTGGTCGATATAATTTCTTTCGCCAATAAATTAATTGGGATTAATAAATAACACTAAATCTGCCGGCAAATATCCTTACCTGAACCAAAGTCCTGCGCTGCTTACTACATTTCCCCTTATTCATGTCCATATTGAGCCGGTTTTCCCCATAAAAAAACTGCCATCCCAAAATGGCAGCAATCCCGATCATTTCTTCGCTTCCTGCAGTGCTTCTTTTTCCACCAAATCCATAAAATCGGTGACGACTTTTTTGTTGTTCTTTTCTCCGCCCAATTTCAGCAAGGTCTTTCCCAGGAAGTTCAGCCCCGTATTCTGGCCTTGGTAAATGAACCGGGTTTCATGCTCCCCGACCTTGATCAGCGTATACGCTGCTTCAACCTGAAATGCTTTGGCTAGCGTGAAACCGATTTTGTTGTGTTTTTTATCAGGAGTATTTTCGTGCTCGAGGTCCTCAACAATATAAGTTTCGATTCGTTTGCCTTCTTTATATTTCTGCTCGTATTTCGAGCCGACGACTCCTTCTTTCTTTTCGATCACTTTGTTCTCTATCACATTGGGCATGATGCGCTGAATGTTCTCCAGTTGAAATAATGTCCATATTGTTTCGATATTGACCGGTATGATCCGCTCTTCGTGCCACTTAATCATCTACTTCGCCCTCCATCCCAAATTCGAAGAAATCATCCATTTCTTCAATGAGTTCATTCAGTTCCTGCACCTGATTGACGAGTCCCTGTCTCTTTTTCAATAAGATTTGTTCCAGATTTTCAAACGATTCATCGTTCACGACGGTCAGCATTTCCTGGATGGTAAAATTGAACCGCCTCAGATGGACCAATAACAGCGCAACCAAATAGGAACCATTGTCATAATAGCGGTACTTATTATTGTGGTCGATGAATACAGGCTCGAGCAGCTTGATCTCCGCATAATATCTGAGCGTCTCCTTGCTGAGCCCTGTCATTTTGGAAAATTCGCTTACCTTGTACATTTCGGCCCCCTTATAGAAACATCTTAAACCATGTAGTGCACCACATGGTCAAATTATTTCCGTGAATATAGAAAAACAGCCACCAAAATAGCGGCTGCTTAGCAGAAATCTCTGTTGCTCTTTGTTAAAAGAAAATCGTCTTTAAAGTCTATCGTCAAACCTTTTGTTTCATATTCAATCGAAGGGTCAACAGCGACCTTGATTCCATTGACCAGGATGATTTCATCGTCTTCGTCCGGCTCATCCAGAGCCAGTCCAATTTTGGAGCTCCTTCAGCTGATCCCGGCAAAATAAAGCCGGATGCCTGGAATCTGCTTCTCATCCAGCAGGTTCAATATTCGTTCACGTGCTTTGTCAGTTATCTTCATTTTTTCTCAGGAAAAATTCTCTCAAGAGATGTGATCAATTTGGAATCAAGATTCAGTACTTCACGAACTTCTCTTGCTTGTGCCTTCGCTTCATCAACACTATTAGCTTTACCTAGTTTCAGCAATGTTCCAGCGGCAAGGGTACCTGTCCGCGTTCTGCCAGTTGAGCAATGAAAGTAGATGTTTTTTCCGGCATCATAAGCTCGCTCCACTTCCTCAATCGCCTTCTGAACGGACTCATCCTGCTGGGAGTCATCGTCATACATTGGCAGATGTGTGCGTGGATATTCATACTCGCCATCCTTATTTTCCGCTCGCAAATCATAAACCATATCGATTTTCTCGTTTTCAAGCAGTTCGGGGATCGCATCTGTACCGCCGATAAAAATCCTGCCAGGTATCAAAGCTTGGTAGTTCTTGCTCATTCATTGCTCCTCCTTTTAAAAAGGCCAAGAGTTTCCCCTTGGCTTCGAATTATTTCCCTGTCTCAGCGAATGTCTTGATACGGTCGCTGATTTGGTCGCGGACGCGCTGGAATACGGCCCACTTTTCTTCTTCTGTTCCTTCAGCTTTTGCCGGGTCGTCAAAGCCCCAGTGTTCGCGTTTTACATGTGGAGGTGTTACCGGGCAGTGCTCATCTGCGTGCCCGCAAAGTGTGACCACAAGCTCTGAATTGTTCAGGATTTCTGGGTCGATGACATCTGATGTGTGGCCAGTGATATCGATTCCCACCTCATTCATCGCCTTTATAGCATTCGGGTTCAATCCGTGCGCTTCAAGACCCGCACTCTTCACTTCCCACTCGTCACCCAGATACTTTTTTGCCCATCCTTCAGCCATTTGGCTTCTGCAAGAGTTTCCAGTACATAAGAAGTAAATAGTTTTTTTAGCCATAGTAGAATCGCTCCCTTATTAGATAATTAGCAACCAAATATATAGACCTACCAAAGTGATGAACAGAGTAGGAATGGTTAAAATGATTCCGGTTTTAAAATAAGTGCCCCATGAAATCTTGACGCCTTTCAGTGAAAGGACGTGGAGCCACAATAGTGTTGCCAGTGATCCGATTGGCGTGATTTTCGGACCTAAATCAGAACCAATGACGTTGGCATAAATCAGTGCTTCGCGGACCACTCCTGTTGTATTAGTATCCGCAATCGCCAGCGCGTCAATCATGACAGTTGGCATATTGTTCATGACCGAAGAAAGAATCGCGGCGATGAAACCCATGCCGATCGTTGCGACAAATAAGCCCTGGTCAGCTGCAGCCTGAATGACATCAGCAAGGATGTTCGTCAATCCGGCGTTTCGAAGACCGTAAACGACCACATACATACCAATTGAGAAGAATACAATTGCCCATGGCGCGCCTTTGACGACGGTCGTCGTATGGACAGCTGGGCTTCTTCTTGCCATCATCAAGAAGAAAATCGCGACGATGCCGGCAATGAATGATACCGGGATATTCAGGAATTCGCTAGTGAAGTAACCGAAAAGAAGGACTCCCAAAACAATCCAGGATAAGCGGAACATTTTCATATCCTTAATCGCTTCAACCGGCTTTTTCAGATCAGACATCTCGTAGTTTTTCGGGATGCTTTTTCTGAAGAATAAATACAAGACCAAAATACTTGCACCTAATGAGAAAAAGTTCGGCACGATCATGCGAGACGCATACTCGACGAATCCAATATTGAAGTAGTCAGCAGAAACGATATTGACGAGGTTGCTTACAACCAGCGGCAATGAGGTCGTATCGGCAATGAATCCGCTCGCCATGATAAAAGGAAACACCATTTTTTCTTCGAATTTCAGGTTCCTCACCATCGCCAGAACGATTGGCGTCAAAATCAGTGCAGCGCCGTCATTCGCAAACAATGCAGCAACTGCAGCACCAAGCAGGGTGACGTACACGAACATTTTCACTCCGTTACCCTTTGCTGCCCTCGCCATATGTAAGGCAGACCATTCAAAAAATCCAATCTCATCTAAAATAAGTGAAATGATAATAATTGCGATAAATGCAAGTGTTGCATTCCAGACAATCCCCGTAACATCTATTACGTCCTGGAAGTCAACAACACCGAAGATCAAAGCTAAAATGGCTCCCCCTACCGCTGACCAGCCAATTCCCAGCCCTTTAGGCTGCCAGATGACCAGTGTCAGCGTCACGAGGAAAATCAGTGAAGCGATAATCGGTAATGACAAATCCACACACCTCCGTTAATCACAGGAAATCCGTTTTCCCTGCTTTTCAAGTTCTGTTAATTTTTCTTCCTGGCTTGGAAGTGCATCCATGAGCAATTGAACAAAATCGAAATGCTCATATTGCCGGTTCAGCGAGTAAAAAATCCACTGCCCTCTCCTGCTTTCTTTTACCAAACCTGCATCCTTCAGCTTGCGAATATGCTGGCTGATCGCCGGCTGGCTGGCATCGAACATGGCTACAAACTCACAAACACAGCAATCGTGATCAGCAAGAATTCTCATCATCGTCAAACGCGTCTTGTCACCAAGCAGCTTAAAAATTCCAGCAGCCTGATCCATCTCAATACTTTGCTTAATCAATTACTCTCCACCTCCAATTACTGTATCATCATATAATAATTTGCTTATATGTTCAATAGTGATCATATGTAAAGAATATTAAGGTTTTGTAAAGGCGGTTATTTGCCTTATTTTAAACAATTGGAACAGATATTATTTAAAGAAAAAGCGCCCGGGTTTCATCCAGACGCTGATTGTGATTCGCTATTAAACCAAAATACCTTTCAGATCATTGACTGTGAGCAGCTTCCCTGTGGAAACCACTTTTTCGTCGATGACAAGTCCGGGCGTACTCATTACCTTATATTTCATGATTTCCTTAATGTCTTCAACTTTTTCTACCTGTGCTTCAAGCTGTAGTTCTTCTACCGCCATGCGAGTGTTTTTTTCGAGCTCCTGGCATTTTTTGCAGCCTGTACCTAGTATTTTGATGTTCATCTTCATTTCCTCCTCATAAATTATAAGATTGCATTGAAACCATAACCAATCAGGATGATCCCTGTGGTGACAACGCCTGCGAAGACAGCAATAAGCTTTGGTTTGATTATCTTCCTGAGCAAAATCATTTCCGGAAGGGACAACGCCGTGATGGCCATCATGAAGGCCAGCGCTGTACCTGCACCTACCCCTTTGTTTAACAATGCTTCGACAATAGGCAGGGAGCCGACGGCATTAGAGTATAGCGGCACGCCTAAAATCGTCGCGATCGGAACTGCGAAGAAATTGCCTTCCCCGGCATATTTGACAAGCAAATCCTGCGGCGCATAGCCGTGAATGAACGCCCCGATGCCAATCCCGACTAAAAGGTAGAGCCAAATCTTCTGTACCGTCTCCACTACATTCCGGGCAGCGTAAATCGTTCTTTCCTTAAGCTCCTCTCGAGTGAATAACGCCTTGATTTTTTCGGCAAACGTTTTGTTATCGCCCTCAGGCATATGAATCCTTTCCTGGCCGGCCGCAATTTCATATACATATGACTCCACATGCTTTTCCATCTTCAGCTTGCCAATGATGGCACCAGCGACAATCGCCAGAGTCATTCCGGCAAGGACATAAATCAAGGCTACTTTCCAGCCGAAAATGGAAAACAGCATGACCAGCGAGATTTCGTTCACGATCGGGGATGAAATCAGGAAGGTAAATGTGATGCCTAAAGGGATTCCAGCCTCGACAAAGCCGATAAATAAAGGCACCGTCGAACAGGAGCAGAATGGCGATAGCACTCCGAGAAAAGCCGCCATCACACTGGCAGCGCCTTTCCTTCTGCCTTCAAGCCAATCCTTTACTTTTTCAGGCGGGAAAAAGCTCCTGACGAATGAAATCGCGAAAATCATTACCGCGAGCAAAAATAAGATTTTCGTCGTGTCGTAAATGAAAAAATGCAGTGCCCCGCCAAGTCTGGAGGACAGCTCCATATTCAAGACATCGACGACAAGCCAAGTGGCCAGTTGATTAAACATGTAAATCGCCTTCTTTTATATACGGAATCAGAGGTGCCAGCCTTTCCTTGTCCAGACTGTAGACAGTGAACTTACCTTCTTTTCTAGATTGGATGAGCTTTCCTTTTTCCATGATCTTCAAATGGTGGCTGATTGTTGAGGATGCTCCCGACAGGCCATCCACGATTTCACACATGCATAGATCCTCGAACCATAATAGTGTCATGATTTTAAGTCGTGTCTCATCTCCGAGCGCCTTGAAAAAGGCCGCTGTGCTTTCAAGCTCTTCCGCAGCATTCATAAGAAGAAATTCTTCCTTGGCTCTGGCAATGACCCCTTGCATGGTGTTTGACGATTTAATTTCCCATCCAGTTCGACAACTCATTAAAAGCACCTCCCACTAAAAGTATATAACTATTTTTCTAGTTTTGTAGTTTTTGTTTTTGACATATTTTCGACTTCTGAAAAATAAATCAAAAGTTTTTGATTTAACAGTTGCAAAATGGTTTTACAGGAAATACAATACAATATATCAAGAGATTTTGATTAAGGAGAGCTGAAAGTGGAAAAATTCATTCCTTTAACAGACCTGACCATTGACTCCAAAGCTACTAAGGAACCACCGCTTCAAAGCACCTTTGAAAAATACGAAAAGAAATTCAAAGCCCTTGCCGACCAAAAACGCCTGCACATCCTCAATCTTCTATGCCAGCAAGACTCCAGCTGCGTTTGTGATCTAAGTGAACTGATTGACATGCCCCAATCAAAATTGTCGTATCATTTGAAGATTTTGCTTGATGCCAATCTGATCAAAAAAGAAACAAAGGGAACCTGGAGCTACTACACAGTAAACACCGAAGAAATAAACCACCTCCTATCTCCAGAGCTTTGCTGCCTTTTCAGACCTAGCAACTGTTGTTAGGTTAACTTTTCAACATATTAATCAATTTTTTTTGATAAATAAATCAACATATTTTGATTAAGGAGAGGATATATATGTTTTATCAAGATTATCAAGCTTTGGCGCAGTTAAAGCAGCAGGAAGTTGAAAGGAAAGCTCGACACGCGTGGAAGTTCTATGAACAGCCGGAAACGAAGCAGTTCCCTTTGTTTTCCGGAAACAAAAACAGCAGCCTAAATGCTGCGCAGTTCCAGCTAACGCTTAATTAATGGAGGAAGAAGGTAGAGGTTAATGATTGAATTTCTTAAAAGCTTTTTATGGATCGCCCTTGAATTAACGGTGCTTTTTATCGGGATTTCCTTCTTGATCAGCCTGCTGCAGGGATACATTCCTTATGAAAAAATCGAAAAGAAACTGACAGGACGGAATAAAGTGTTCGCCAGCTTTGCCGCCATCCTGTTCGCATTTATCACACCATTTTGTTCCTGCTCGACGATACCAGTAGTCGTCAATATGCTGAAAAAGAAAATCCCATTTTCAATCGTTATGATTTTCCTCTTCGCTTCTCCGGTATTGGACCCAACGATTTTAACCATCATGGGTGTTGTAATGGGCTGGAAAGTAACAATTATTTACACAATCATCACAAGTGTTTTCTCGATTGTTATCGGCTTTACACTTGATAAGCTGGGATTTCAGCGCTACGTCAAAAACGTCATCATGTCCGGATATGAAGAAAAGAACCAGAAGTTCAATTGGAGATTTGCATTAGACGAAACCTGGTCGCTGATGAAAAGTGTCTACCCTTACTTGCTGATTGGTGCCGCGATTGGTGCAGTCATCCACGGACTCGTTCCAACGGAATTCATCACGAAATGGTTCGGACACGATGCATGGTGGCTGATCCCAGTCGCTGCAATTGCAGGAATTCCTTTATACATCAGGCTTTCGAGCATGATTCCGATATCGCAAATGCTGATCATAAAAGGAATGGCCCTAGGCCCTGTAATGGCAATGATGATTAGCTCAGCCGGTGCCAGTCTGCCTGAAGTCATCCTGCTAAAATCAATCTTTAAAAAGCAGCTTGTGATTGCCTTCATCGCATCTGTCATCATGATGTCTACTATCTCTGGGTTTGTGTTCTACTTCGTTTAATTAATCAAATTTTATTGATGAAAGGAGGTGAAAACAATGGCTAACTTTATCAAAATCCTTATGGGCAGCAACTCAAAGTCTGATTGCTGCAGCGTAGAAATCAAAGAAGTCCAGGAAACAGAAGAGAAAAACGAAGCTTGCTGCGGCGGGGATACTTCTTGCTGCTAGTTTTTTACAGCAAAAGGAAGACGGTGCAATTAGCATGGGTTTTCGTGCAATTAACAACATTTTCCGTGCAATTCCCTGACTTTACTGTGCAATTACAGGTAATCTTAGTGCGATTATCGCTCAACATTAAGAGAATAATTTTTCCAGCAAGCAAAAAAGGTGGAACCAGGCTCTAAAGTCGCCTGATCCCACCTTCTTTTTTACTCTTCTACCTCTAAAACGGGCATGATTTCCACTTTTATATTACGAATACGGTGATTTTCTACTTCCTTTACGATGATCCGCAGGTTTTCGTAGACAAATGTATCGCCGTTCACCGGAATGCTTTCCAATGTTTCAAAAATCCAGCCGCCCAGGTTGTGGTACGATGTATCCGGCATTGGCACATTGAACAATTCGGCAAAATCATCAAGATCGTAGGCCGCATCGAACTCATACGTGCTCTCATCGATCTTCGTCATGATGTTGACCTTTTCATCATGCTCATCCCAAATCTCGCCGACCAGCTCTTCAAGGATGTCTTCCAGCGTAATCAAGCCGCTCGTTCCGCCGAATTCATCAACGACGATGGCCATATGGCTCTTCGTCCTTTGAAGCTCAGGCAGCAGTGTCGCGATTTTCATCGACCTTACCACGAACATCGGCTGGCGCAGCATTTCACGGACATTAACCTCTTTATTCTGGATCAGTTCTGCAAAAAACTCACGTTCGGACAAGAATCCGATGATATTATCTATATTGTCCTCATAAACCGGCACCCGTGAGAAACGTTCTTCAAGGAAGATTTGCTTGATTTCCTCGAGTGGCTGGTTTACTTCGATTGTAATCATGTCCATTCGATGTGTTAAAATTTCGCCGACAAGAACATCGTTAAATTCCAGGGAACGGTGTACGAGCTCCCTTTCCTCATTATTGATGACACCCTCTTCTTCACTGATGTCGACCATTACCTTGATTTCTTCTTCGGTAACAGATGGCTGAGCTTCTCCATCCTTCGAGAACATCCTTGATACGAATGCCTTCAATTTACTGAAAAAGAAATTGATCGGCGTCAGAAGTTTGATCATCAATAGCAGGATACCGGAAATTTTTAACGAATACGTTTCTGCATTTTCCTTCGCTATCGACTTTGGCAATATTTCACCAAAAATCAGGATCAAGATCGTCATACCAAATGTACTTACGATAAGACCTGTGCTGGCTCCGAAGATATCAACAGCAACCTTGGATGAAATACTCGCCGCCGCAATATTTACAATATTATTACCTACTAGAATTGTAGACAGCGCGTCATCGAAATTCTCTGAAATATACAAAGCATTCTTGCTTCCAGCGCGGCCTTCAGATTCATAGTTTCGCAGCCTGATTCTATTGACGCTGGAAAAAGCGGTTTCTGCCGATGAAAAGAAGGCAGATAAAAGAATTAAAACACCTAATAAAATGACTAAACCTATGGGAACTTCCAAAAAAATTCACTCTCCGAAAAAAAATTTGTCAGAATATATTTTACAGGTCTAGAGTAAATAAATCAAATACTCTATCTCGGTATTGTTTATGTACGATTTACCCGGCGCATAGGTTTCATAATCAGAGATTTTTCATTTCCTTGCCTGTCAATTTATTCTTGCTGGATAAATTGATAGTGGGAATGACACGGTAGCCAAGATAAGCAAAGCCCGATCCTAGAATGGCACCCACGAGGATGTCCGCCGGATAATGCACGCCGGCCCAAATTCGTGAAAGACCAACTATCCCGGCAAGCAGAATCCATAAATATGTATGCTTTCTTTTAAACAGCCAGAACGTGACCGCCATCGTGAAAAAGATAATCGTGTGGTCACTTGGAAACGAGTTGTTCACTTCCATTTCAATTAATTGATTGACATCTGCAAGCGTTGCAAACGGCTGGTGATTAGAGTGGAACATGCCCCCAATTTTCCCGGCCACTTCCGCTAAAATAAGCGACACTAAACCGCTCATGATCATCAGCCTGTTCCCCGGCTTCCGGCTGAACAAGTATATCAGGACAGCCGCCGCTAACAGGTAAATCGCATTGTTAGCGATAAAGACCAAGACCGGATTCAAGGCCTCGAATTCCTTTCCAGCGTCATTAATCATTCTGAAAATCTCAATATTCATTCCTTAAAAACACTCTCCCCCTGAAAAATTAATTTGATTATACAATATTTTCCGCTGTCCAAAATAAAAAAATCGAAGGCCAGACAGCCCTCGATTCTCAGACAGGTAAATACTTATTATTACGATTGAAAGTTTCCGCGAATTCGTCGATCGATTCCAGGTTGAGATGTGAAATTTCTTCTGCAGATCCGCTCACGCTTTTCGCAATGATTTTCTCGAAGAAATTCATCTTTGAAAAAATGAATTCACCCCCGAACAACCCTTTCGCGATTGCCGCTTCCCTCAGGTTTGGAGGGAATGCATTCTCAAACTGGAGATTTGCATCCTGCCCTTCCCTCATGCAGCATAGAAACAGGCCAAGATTCTTTCTCTGCAACACATTCTCATGCTCTTTCATGAATTTCTTGATTTTCCCCTGAATGCTCCCAGCATGGATCGATCCGCCGATCATCACCGAATCAAACAACTCCAAATCTGAATGGAGCTTTGTCTTATCCAGGTTGATGGCAATGACATCTCCCTCAATCCGTTTTCGTAAAAGATGTGCCGCTTTTGCTGTCGTACCATGTGTTGAGCAGTAAACAATCAAACTCTTCATTCAATCGCCCCCATCAGCCCTTTGGTATTCCAGACCACCGTGCCTAGTCCATTTGGGTTCATTATAGCTTTAAGGTGGAGAAAAAGTGTGAGAGATGTATGGCAATTTCCTTACAATTTGAATGTTAAATGATAAGGTAAAACCCGTATAACTTCATACGAAGCCATTGTTGGCCCTACTTGTTACCGAGAACGCGGGGGCCCTTCCGTTTCGGGCACATTAGCTTCTAAAATGCGTTTTCTCCAACTCCAACAAATGCTGCTTCATGGCAATCCCACCGCGATAACCGGTAATCGCTCCGTTTTTGCCAATGACCCGGTGGCAAGGTACAGAAATCAGGACTGGATTGGCCCCGATCGCTGTTCCGACTGCCCGCACTGCAGCGGGTTTGCCGATTTTTCCTGCGATATCGGAATATGTATGGGTCTCGCCATAAGGGATTTCCTTCAGTGCTTCCCAGACTGCTTCCTGGAATGGTGTTCCTTTTACATCGACTGGCAGGGAAAATTGTAGGAGCTTTCCTTCTAGATATTCCGTCAATTCTTGCTTGTATGGTTTCATCATTTCTTCATTTTTCTCAAAAACAGCCCCAGGAAAACGTTTAGCCATAACTTCATAGTCCTCTTCAGGCGATCCAACATAGCATAGACCTTTTTCCGTTGCCGAGATATAAATTTCGTTGTGATTGAAATCAAGGATATCCCAATAGATTTTTTGTTCCATACTGCCCGACTCCCCCTTTTTCTCCATTATAACCAATAAATGAGCCTGATGCTTTCCAGGAAAATATTATTAATTCTAAATTTTCTTTACTCTAGTAAATTTTCCCTTTACGATGGATATGGAGTGTAAAACACTCCCAATAAATCAAAGGAGGTTAAGCAAAATGGACAATTCAAAAAAGAAGCTTATTTTAACGAAAAAGGAAGATGGCCCATAGTCGGGGAGGAGAATTGTAATGACACAATTGAACAAGGTAATTCAAATCGAGAAATATCACGAAGGGTTGGCGGCTGGAGTCGCTAAAATGTGGAATCTGAGCCGTGACGGATGGGGCGGCGATACGCGCGTCATGACAGAGGAGCAAGTGAAAAAGAAGGAGGCTAACTCAGACAATATCGAGCTTTATCTGGCACTGGACGGTGAAGAAGTCGCCGGATACTGCGGCTTGTCTGAGTATAAGGAGGATACGGGCTCACTGTATATCCCTCTGCTCAATGTCAGGCCTGATTACCAGGGGCACAAGATTGGCAAGAAGCTGCTGCTTCAGGCGCTGGAAAAAACGGTGGAGCTGGGCTGGCCGCGTCTTGACCTCTACACCTGGGCCGGGAATACGAAGGCCGTTCCGCTTTATAAAAAGTGCGGCTTTTTCTGGGAGGACCGGGATGACTCAACACACTTGATGAATTTCATTCCACAGGTCCTGAACACACCGCTGTTAAAACCTGTCTTTGAAAAATTGGATTGGTATGAGGACAGCACTAGAATGATAGAAGTGAAGCCCGACGGCCACAAGGAAAATGGCTTCACCTTCTATGAATATAGCTGGCAGAACGCCGAAACATCAGCACGAGTACTATTCGAACGAACAAGCCGAGGGATCTGTCTGATCGAAAATGATGAGTTCATTCTGCAACTGAAGATGGCCGACCATGAAGTGATCCAGGAAGAAGAGCGGGAGTTTAAAATCACGGTCGTGAACAAGGGCGCTGCACCGCTAAGCTTCAAGGTAAGCGGCATCGGCAATGAGCGTGTTAAGTATGATTTTTCAACGGAGCAATTGGTAGTTGATGAATCTACTATATCCGCTACCTTTACCGTTGAAAAAGGAGAAGAACCGAGCAACTGGCATACGCATCCTAGCATCAGGACGACTGTTTGGATCAATGAACTTGAATGCGAGTTGAAGCTTGGTGTCTTTCCGATCAATCCGGCAAAAATAGAAGCCAGCTACTCTGGCAATCTCTCTTTCCTTGAAAAAGAGACTTCAATTGAAGTTGAAATAACGAATAATCTGAGGGAGAATGCTGAGTTTCAATTAAGCTTTCCGGAGAGTGAGCAGGTTGTTTTAGGAAATAACAACATCACCACAAATGTTCCTGCCCGCGGCCGCAAGACGGTGTCTGTGCCGTTAACGGTAAAAAAGCATGGATTTTACAAGCCTGAGCTGACGATTACAGCAACAAAAACTGATGGACAAAAGCTGACTTACGAGCAGGATATCTCGGTTTCCTTCAAAGGTCCTGGCGCGAAGTTCGGCGGTGAGTCGAAGGATTGCTGGCATATTTTCAACGGCCTTGGACAGATCAATGTCCGCAAACGGGATTTGCTGACGACTGTTGCGAAAAGCACCAGTAAGCAGAATCTTCCTTTTGCCTTCCTGACACCAAAGCTTGGAAAACCATATTCGCTCGAGTTTACCAAGAAAAAACCTACATCTGTTACCTGGGAGGTCGATGATTCCTCGGTGTATTTAAAAATCTGCCTGGATTCAGCTGAGATGGAAGGTTTGCGTTTAACACAGACGTTCCGCTTATTTGGTGATGGAATTCTCCATACATGGGCAGAGGTTGAAAATAAGGGAGAAAGCACCCATCCTGATGTGGCCTTCAGCCAGCCTGTCCATCAAGATTTGGAGCAGGTTTACTTCCCGCTTGATGGCGAGGTTGTTTATTTTTCAGAAAATCGGATCATGGAAATTGGTGAGCTGGATCCAGAAAGAATCACTGGAAACTGGTATTTTTCCGAAGGGCATTTCGGACCGATTGGATTGGCCTGGTCTAAAGAGAGCAACGCTGGTCCTGAGAGCTGGCAGTTCATCATTGAGGACCAATTTGGAAAACTGGAGCCAGGCGCCAAAGCGGTGTCCGGAACCATCACCCTTTCACTTGGCGCTTTCCAGACTGTAGACGATTTCATTGCCTATGCAGAGCAAACCCCAGTCCATAAGAAAGCTGAAAGAACAACCGAACTGAGTTATCAATCAGACCAGCTCGTGATCAAGCCTGATGCTGATCCGGAATTCACTTTAAAAACATACCGAAACAGCTATCTGGATGGAACTTTAACCATCGGAAATGTGATCCATGAAATTACGGCAGAAATGGAGAAAACCTCTCATTCCGTGACAGTGCCAATAACAGCTTCACAGCCCGTGTCGATTCTCGAGGCTGCATATGATGGCAATGGAACAGAAGCTAGATTCAGAGAATTGCTGCTTTCTCCTGCTGGAAAGGTTATTAGCAACAGTGAAGGAAGCAGTATCTTCGTTGATAACGGAGACATCACCCTGAAGGCAGACCCAGCTTTTTATCCTGGAATCTATTCTATGGAAGTGAATGGCCACGAGTGGCTCGCCAATTCCTACCCAGAGTTGACGGCGAAGAGCTGGTGGAATCCATGGGCCGGCGGAATGAAGACCGCTCCGAGAGGAATCAACACCTTCTCACTGTTAAAAGAGAACAGTCATGCTGAAGTCGTTGAAATGGCGGACTGTGAAGGCAATAAGTGGAGCGGACTGGCAATCACTACAGAGTTCGAGGAACATAAGCAGTGGAAAGGCGTCCAGTATGTGCAATATTATTTGATGCTTCCAGGCGTGCCGGTTGTCGCCTCTTTTGCAAAGGTTACGGATGCTGGCGGAAAAAATCTTGCTGATGATGTTTGGATCACAGATCTCTTCGTCGGTGGCAATCAGCTGACCGATATACAGATTTCAGTCATTGACAGCCAGCAGGGGCATGCTTATCACGCAGGCAGTGAGGAAATTCCTCTGCTGTTGGATGGAGATTCGTATTTCACCTCGATCAACAGTGATGATAAGTTCTACTTGATTCCAAACAATGATGCGTCTCCAACTGATGCTTATACAAATAAAGAAGTTTTACAGCTCGTCTCAAAGCACCAGGGAGAATTCGAAAAAAGCGCTCCGCTGTTCCTATTTTTCGATGAGCGAAAGCTGACTGGAGACCTGCTGAAAAAACTGAGAAGAGTCCAATTTTAAAAGGAGAAACTATGAAAATCATCGATGCCCATATTCATCTATCAAACATTAAATCCTTTTATGAAACGGCGGAGAAGCTTTCGTTCGTTGACTACTCCACAGCTGGGATTCTAAAGGAGTTCGAGGAAGCCAATGTGGTTCTCGGAATCGGCATGGGCCTGACGGAAACCAATAAAATGGGCTTCCCGGATTATGAAGCCCGGACGCCGATGGTGCTCGATATGGAAGCAGAGCTCCCCGCCAACATTTTTTGCTGCGCTGGAGTGAATCCTTATGATCTGGATGAGTCAGCCCTTGCCCGGCTTGAAGAGGAACTGAAAAATCCCAAGACGGTCGGGATCAAGATCTATCTGGGGTACTACCCTTTTTATGCGTATGACAAAGTGTACGAACCGGTCTACAAGCTGGCCGCAAAATACCAGCTTCCTGTCGTGTTCCATACGGGCGATACCTATTCGGAACGCGGCTATCTGAAATATTCCCATCCGATGGCGATTGACGAGGTCGCCGTAAACCACCGCGATGTGAATTTCATGATGGCTCATTTCGGGGATCCATGGACGTTGACTGGAGCGGAAATCATCTATAAAAACCCTAACGTCTTTGCCGATTTATCCGGATTGATTGTCGGTACGAAGGCTGAACTGGATAAGCGCAGCCAGGGACGGTTCCTTGACCATCTGCGGCATGCGCTTGAGTTTGCCGATTCCTATGATAAGCTGCTGTTCGGCACAGACTGGCCTTTGATTCCAATCGGACCGTATATCGATTTTATCAAGGACCTGATTCCGGAGGAACATCATGAAGATGTATTTTACAATACCGCCCTGAAGGTGTTTCCGAAGATCAAGCCGTTTTTGGAGTAAAGCTTACGAGGTCCAGGTGCTGGTGCAAAAGCACAAAGAAGTCCCATTATCTCAATGATAATGGGACTTCTTTCGCCTTATAAAAAGAAAACCAAAACCTGTGACGCCACTGCAACAGAAATCAGGGCAAACGGATATGCTGCTGCATAAGCTATCGCCGGGTCTTCGGAATCCATCAACTGGTTAGTTGCGCCGAGTCCTGGTGTACTTGTCATTCCCCCGCACAATGCACCTAATGAGTGGATGATGCTCAGTCGGAAAAGCTTTCTCGCGATGAAAAAGCCGGCTAGGACTGGCAGGATAGTAATGATCGCACCTCCGATGACAAGGTTGAATCCTTCCTGCTGGATGACCTGCACGATTCCTTTACCAGCTGTAGTACCAGCGCCGGCTAGGAATAAAACGAGTCCAATGTCGCGAATGACCTGGTTTGACGGCTGATAATAGCGCGCATGGATGGGGCCGAGTTTTCCGAAGTGGCCGATGATCAAGGCGATGAACAATGGCCCGCCGGCGACACCGAATGTAATCGTTCCGAGTTTCGGGAAATGGAACGGAATCATACCGGCCAGCACTCCTAACAGCAAAACTAAGCTTAGCGACAGGATATGGATATTGGTAACCGTCAGCTTTTTCCTGCTGAACAGCTTTTCGACGTCATCCAAACGGTCTTCACTGCTGACAAGGGTCAGGACATCCCCTCGCTCCAGCCGCCATTTTGAGCTCTGGTTGAATTCAAATCCTCCTCGTTCAATTCTTGTAACTGTGACACCATAGGTCCGCCTCAATTCTAGCTCCCTGATCGTCTTCCCGATCAACTCAAGCGAATCCACTGTCACCTTGCGAAGCTCAACATTATCATGGTTCTCGACATTCGTCTCGACTTCTTTGCCGATATCACCGCATAAACGTTCCAAATCACTCCGCAGGCCGACAGCAACGAGCCTGTCCCCCACTAAAATAACCGTATCATTGAGGGCGATGATATTTCGGTCCCCGCGGATGACGCGGCTGATGACGACCGTATTATATTGATTGAACTCCAGTTCTTTTAAGGTTCTTTTATTGATAGATGGATCTGTCACCTCTATGGTGATCACTTCTGGCGATTCATCATTGCGTATTGGGCCTGATTTCTTTTTCAAATCTTCCGCTAAGTCCACCTTGAGCACACGCGGCAAAAGCTGGACGAACAGCACAACCGCAAGGACGCCGAATGGATATGCTATTCCATAGCCGACCGACGCGAGCGGGTCACCGGTTGCCTGAAGTGCAGCCGCAAGTCCCGGTGTACTCGTCAGCGCTCCGGTCATGATTCCGATACTTAGGGCCGGAGACAGATTGAACAGCTTGGACACAGCAATCGTCGTGACGGATGCAACGAGAACGATCAACAGGCTGATGATGCCAAAAACGATCCCGCTCGTTTTCATCATCCGGAAAAAGCGCGGTCCTGCTGATAAGCCAACTGCCACGATAAATAATCCGAGGCCAAGCTGCTGGATGACCGGCGACACCTGGTAGCCGAAATGGCCGAATACCATCGCCGCCAGCAAGACA
Organism: Mesobacillus jeotgali; assembly: GCF_031759225.1. Classification (NCBI taxonomy): domain Bacteria; kingdom Bacillati; phylum Bacillota; class Bacilli; order Caryophanales; family Bacillaceae; genus Mesobacillus; species Mesobacillus jeotgali. The sequence continues at coordinate 726,065 of NZ_CP134494.1, read as the reverse complement.
CCTGATGTTCCAAGGCTGAGCCCCCGTATTTTGATTTCTCCCAGCGCAGAGCCAAGAAATAATATGACAAATAGTAAAATTAATGGTTCCTCAAGCAAACCAATTATGCCGTCCACAGATGATTCCTCCAATGATTGCGATTGTGAAAATCCACACAACTTAGAATATCACGATGCCTAAATTATTCATAACCAGACAGTGACGAATTTAGTACAAAACTACATCAGGTCGAAAAAACTTTTTCATTATTATGCTTTTATGCGTTTTCCTCAAAAAAGGTATCTGTAAACGGTTATTTTGGCGCTCTTTCAGTAGATGCTCGGCATTTTTACTAGCTGCGAACTCCGATTGTATAGCAATACATAGAAAGAATATCTCTTTTATAGCTACCTGTTTATCTTTATAGCGACTTTTCCTTTTATATAGCGACTTTTCTACTCTTATAGCGAATTCATCTTTTATATAGCGACTTCTCTTTTTATATAGCGACTTGGAAAATTTCGCTCTTTTTTTCCAATTGAAAAAGAGACCCATTGCTGAGTCTCTTTCCGCTTATATCACTTCATAGACATCCTGGGAGGATTCCAGGATATGATCTGGTTTTGGCTGGCTGATTTTGGCTTTGTGGCTGGCGATATGGTCGGGATGCTTCTCCCAGTTCTTCCAGTCCTGCTCGGATTGCCAGCTGATCATGACCATGACTTCTTCATCGCCACGGCGGCTCTTTTTAACGAGAACCTGCTTATCCAGGAAGCCTGGCTGCTGTTCGATCAACATGCCTTTTTTCGAGAAGCGCTCAACAACCTGGCTGGAATGTCCTTCTTTCACTAAAATTCTCTTAATTTGATAGAACATTATAATGCTGACCTCACTTCATCAATCATGGATTGCATAGACTGCAAGCCTCCGCCGCTCAGGTACCAGTTTGTGCCGTCAAGGTAGATGATTTTGCCGTTCTTGAAGGCATCAGTCTTTTTCACAAGTTCATTTTCGATTGTTTCCTTCGCGCCGACTTCGCCACCTACAGCTGCGGTACGGTCAATGACAAACAGGATTCCAGGGTTTTTCTCTAGCACATATTCAAATGTGATGCTCTGGCCGTGAGTGGATGCTTCGATATTTTCATCTGCAGCCTTGAAGCCGAATACATCGTGCAAGAAACCGTAACGGGATCCGGCACCATAAGCGCTGACCTTGCCTTCATTCGCCAGCACAAGCAATGCTTTCTCATCTGCAGCAGACGCCTCTTTATTGATTTCATCTATGCTTTTATTGACTTCCGCTAATTTTTCCGTCACAACCTCTTCTTTTTCAAAAATCTCACCAATCAGCTTCATGTTCTTTTCAAAGGATTCCATGTATTTTGTATAGTCCATGCCAACGAAAACAGTCGGAGCGATTTCCTCGAATTGGTCATACAATTCAGCCTGTCTCGCGGAAATGAAAATGACGTCTGGCTTCATTGCGTGGATGGCTTCGAAATCTGGTTCTTTCAAGCTGCCGACATTCGTGTATTCCTTGCCAGCGTATTTTTCAAGATATTCAGGAACGATTGCCTGTGGAACGCCTGTAACCTCTACACCGAGTTCATCAAGGGTATCCAGTACACCGAAATCGAAAACGACAACTTTTTCAGGACTCTTTTTGATAGTTGCTTCTCCATATTCATGCTTGATTATCATTTCGTCTTTTCCTGCTGCTGCGGTTGTTTCTGCTTTTTCATCAGAACCACATGCTGCCAATGCAAATACCATCGCTAAAACAAGTGCTAGTAAACTAAGTTTTTTCATAGTTAAACTCCCCTTTTACTAAGAATTAAAATAAACACAGATCCGGCAATTGTTCATTTCCTGGATTGGAATATCCATATCGTAAATTTCTTTTAAGGCTTCAGACTGGATGATTTCTCTCGTTGGGCCATCCTTGACGACTTTTCCATCCTTCAGGGCGACGATGCGATCCGAATAGACGGATGCAAAGTTGATATCATGCAGGACGATGACGACGGTTTTACCAAGGTCATCGACAAGCTGGCGCAGGATTTTCATGATCTGGACCGAATGCTTCATGTCCAGGTTGTTCAACGGTTCATCGAGCAGGATATACTCCGTATCCTGAGCGATGACCATCGCGATGAACGCACGCTGCTTCTGGCCGCCTGACAGTTCGTCGAGATAGCTGTCCTGCATCTCGGCCAGATGCATGTACTCAATCGCCTGGTCGACGAATCGCTCATCCTCCTCAGTCAGCCTCCCTTTTGAGTAAGGGAACCTTCCGAACGATACCAGCTCGCGAATCGTCAGGCGAACATTCATGTAATTTGACTGCTTCAAGATCGAAACAATCTTGGAAAATTCATTCGACTTCATCTTCCTGACATCGGTCTGGTCGATAAGCACTTCCCCGGAGTCAGCATCGAGCAAGCGGCTGACCATCGAAAGCAGCGTCGATTTCCCGGCTCCATTCGGCCCGATGAATGACGTGATCTGCCCTCTTTGGATATTGACAGTCACATCTTCAACGACACTCTTTTTCCCATAAAATTTGGACAGTGAACGAACTGTGATCATGAGGATCGACTCTCCTTCAGCAGTAAGTAGATGAAATATACGCCACCGACGAAATTGATGATGACACTAAGCGTGGTGGAGAATGTGAAGACTCTTTCCACGACCCATTGGCCGCCCACGAGAGAAATCACGCTGATTAAAATCGCTCCACTGATCAGGACGCTATGCTTGTAGGTTTTGAAAGCTTGATAGGATAGATTCGCAACAATCAAACCTAAAAAAGTAAGCGGTCCTACAAGGGCTGTGGAAATCGAAATGAATACGGCAACGAGCACGAGCATTTTTTTTACAATAGAATCATAGGGAACTCCAAGGTTGATCGCATTTTCCCTGCCGAGCGACAGCACATCAAGATAGGATGTGAACCTCCAGGCATAAACGATCAGCAGGACAATCAGTCCGATCGCAAGCCAGACAAGGTCGGTGTTGATATTGTTGAAGCTGGCAAACATCCTGTCCTGGACCACCTGGAACTCATTCGGGTCGATCAGCACCTGCAGGAATGTCGTAATGCTGGAAAAGAAGGTTCCAACGATGATTCCCACCAGCAGCAAAAAGTAGATTGGTTGATTTCCTTTTTTAAAAAGAAGCCGGTAAAGCAGCAAGGCGAACACAACCATGATGGCCACTGTTAAAATGAAGTTCACCTGTTTATTGACGACTGTCACATGGCCGGAACCGAGGAAGAAAATCAGCACGGTCTGCAGCAGCATGTAAAGCGAATCGAGTCCGATGATGCTTGGCGTCAGGATGCGGTTGTGGCTGATTGTCTGGAAAACGACGGTTGAATAGGCAATCGCCACTCCGGTGATGATCATGGCAGCCACTTTCATCGCCCGTCCCGGCAGGGCATAATCGAAGCTCCCATTCAGATCATGGAATAAATACAGCATGCTCGCACCAATTGCGATTAAAGCAAGGAGGATTAATTTTACTGAGTTACGCATAAGCCTTCCTCCTAAACAACAGGTACAAGAAAATTCCGCTGCCGATGACGCCGACCATCAGGGAAATCGAAATTTCGTACGGATAAATCAGGACGCGCCCGAGTATGTCCGTGACAAGAAGGAAATTAGCGCCAAGCAGAGCTGTGTGCGGCAGTGTTTTTTGCAGGTGGTCGCCCTTGAAAATCGAAATGATGTTCGGGATGATCAGCCCGAGGAACGGAATCATTCCAACTGTCAGTACGACTGTCGCTGTAATCAATGCAACAAGGATCAACCCGATGTTGACGACCCGTTTGTAGGCGAGCCCCAGGTTTTTTGAAAAGTCTTCTCCCATTCCCGCTACCGTGAAGCGATTGGCGAATAAATAGGCAATCACCAGGATTGGAATGCTTATGTACAGCAACTCATAGCGCCCCTTCATGATCATCGAAAAATCACCCTGCAGCCACGCGGACATGTTCTGGATGACATCGGCTTTGTAAGCAAAGAATGTCGATATGGATGATAGGATATTACCCAGCATCATCCCAACAAGCGGAATGAAAATCGCGTCCTTGAACTTGATCCGGTCAAGGATTTGCATGAACAAGAACGTTCCCGCCAGCGCGAATACAAACGCAATCAGCATTTTCTCAATCGTGGACGCGTTTGCAAAAAACAGCATCGAAACGAGAATGCCCAATCTCGTTGCATCGAGCGTGCCGGCCGTTGTCGGTGATACAAACTTATTCCGGCTGAGCTGCTGCATGATCAGACCGGCAATGCTCATCCCTGCGCCAGCAAGCAGGATTGCAATCAGCCGCGGCACCCTGCTGATCAGGAAGATTTCTGTTTCCTCCGATTGAAAATCAAGCAGCTCCATCGGCGTTATGCGGCTTACTCCCACAAACAGGGAAAGCAATGAAAGGATGATCAAGGATGTAAACAAGTAACGCTTTTTCATTTTCTTTGCTCCTACTCTGTATCGATAGATAATGAAAATCATTATCAATTAACCTATTTAAATATTAAATCGTCTTAATAATAAAAGTCAATAACTAATTGAGAACTTTTTTCATTTAGATTTCAATAAAGTGGGAATATGTCGCAGAATTTTCAAATTCAAGGGTGTTGTTTTGTAATGGGCTATTAGTAAAAGCGCTTAGAATCAAGGGGGACTATCCCATACTTGCCTTGGTGAGAATGGGGATCAGGTTCTGACAGCTTTTCTATCTTTTCCTCCGAACCTGTCTGAAGTTGATTGATCTTCTGACAGCTTTTCTGCCTTTTCCTCCAAACCTGTCTGAAGTTGGGCGATCTTCTGACAGCTTTTCTGCCTTTTCCTCCAAACCTGTCTGAAGTTGGGCGATGTTCTGACAGCTTTTCTGCCTTTTCCTCCAAACCTGTCTGAAGTTGAGCGATTTTCTGACAGCTTTTCTATCATTTCCTCCAAACCTGTCTGAAGTTGATTGATCTTCTGACAGCTTTTCTATCTATTCCTCCAAACCTGTCTGAAGTTGATTGATCTTCTGACAGCTTTTCTGCCTTTTCCTCCAAACCTGTCTGAAGTTGATTGATGTTCAGACAGCTTTCCTGCCTTTTCCTCCAAACCTGTCTGAAGTTGGGCGATCTTCTGACAGCTTTCCTGCCTTTTCCTCCAAACCTGTCTGAAGTTGATTGATCTTCTGACAGCTTTTCTATCTATTCCTCCAAACCTGTCTGAAGTTGATTGATCTTCTGACAGCTTTTCTGCCTTTCCCTCCAAACCTGTCTGAAGTTGATTGATCTTCTGACAGCTTTTCTATCTATTCCTCCAAACCTGTCTGAAGTTGGGCGATCTTCTGACAGCTTTTCTGCCTTTTCCTCCAAACCTGTCTGAAGTTGATCGATGTTCTGACAACTTTTCTCCCTTTTCATCCAAACCTGTCCGAAGTTGATTGATCTTCTGACAGCTTGTCCTCCTTTTCCTCCGAACCTGTCTGAAGTTGGGCGATCTTCTGACAGCTTTTCTATCATTTCCTCCAAACCTGTCTGAAGTTGAGCGATCTTCTGACAGCTTGTCCTAAGTTTTATCTGCACATGAAAAAAAGCCCCTATCAGGAGCTTAGATCCAATGACTTTTCAAGCAGCTTTTGATGCCTTATTTCGAATTTATGGATGTGGTTCATTTCTTCCAGCAGGTCGTGTATTGAGACGAGTTCATAATAGATGACGGTTTCTTCTGAGAATCGGTGGGATTTTGCTTCACGCTCATCTACCTCACGTCTTAGTAGTCCCAGCAGTTCCTTGACGATGGCGTCATGAGATTCATCCATTGCGAAATCGGGATGGTGGAAGGCGGACTTGATCGATTTCACCATGTTTTCGACGACCTGTGCTTTCTCTTCTGGCAGGTGCATAGAGGGCAAGGAAATGAGATTACCCACGTGATAATGGACTTGTCTCAAAATCGTCAGTTTCTTGAATTCATAATGGATATTCCGCATATCTTTCCGGTCGAATTGATGAAGCTTCCATTCTTTCTTTTGGTGCTTGCATAGTGTTTCAATCGCTTCCATATCTTTCAGGATTCTTTGGAAATCTGCCCTTGTTTCCCGGTGTAAAGGCTGATGTTTTGTGATTTCAGTTCCCCTGCCTTCTATCAAGTCCCCTGTTTCCACAACCAATTGCTTAATTTTTGCCTTTATCGATTTTGAATAGTCAGGTCGAATCACAAGCAGGTTCACAAGGGTTGACACCGTAAGCCCGGTCAAAGTCGTTCCAAGCCGGATGAAAAAGTTGGACAGATAATGGTCCTGGACAGTTGAAATCATCGCAACGCCCGTCAGCACTGCCACCAGCGCCCCTTCCTGCAGGTGCAGCCTGTGGCAGGCAATAATTGTCGCAACAGCAACGAGCGTATAGGTTAGCGGGCTGTCACCGAATGCAAAGTTGAAGACGACCGAAAAAGCCGCACCTATCGCTGAGGCCGGGAATCTCACATATGCTTTTCTTATCGAATCTGCCGCGGTAGGTTCAATCGTCACGATCGCTGTAATCACGGCAAACATCGGCGGCCAGCCTAACAGCTCGCAGATCACCGCCGTAATGAACACAGCAATCCCCGTTTTCAGAACCCTTCCTCCGACAAAATTAAATTTTTCCAGTATAGCCATTCTGCATTCCTCATTTTTAAATACATACATTCATTATACTGTAAGGGAGCCTGATACCAAAAAGAGCCCCTATAAAAAGGGACTCCTAACTTAATTGATCACATATCCGCCTCCGCTGACCTCGGTATCAGCCGGAACAATGATATAGATGAAATCCAGACCTTCCATCATGCCATATCCACTGGTGAATTGCTCTTCGTCTTCGCTGAACTGAGTAAATGGAAATGCGTTTTTGTACTTAACAAGCTTGATATTCAAAGGATCCCGCGGGAAGATTTTCAGAGTGTCTCTACTTAACTCAATATCTGGTGATTCGAAGCGATCAGTTATATCGATATTGTCGATATAAGAATAAGTAGAGTAATGTGTCACTTCTACTTTCCCGACAAGAGATTTATCCTTTTCGATGAACACCATTGAATTATCCATAGCCCTTATATCCAGACTCTTCTCATCAAAAGGGAAATCCCAGGATTCTTTTTTGGTGAGTCCTTCCGCTTCCTCAATTTTGCCCGATTCTACTGTATGATAGATATCGTTATTCAACCGATCATTTTCCGCTAATTGCTTATCCGTAAGATATTTGCCTTTTATAGTATCCTCCACAGGAACCATAAGTGAGACTATGCCCGCGACAAGCAGGATGGTGAGGTAACCTGCAAAGACTTTTGTGATGACACTGCCACTCATGAATCTGGAACCCAGAAATCTATTTGAAAAGCTTCCGAAACTTACGATCAGCAAAATGATAAATAATAGTAAAACTACAAAACTCATTTCCTCACCTCCAGGCTGTTCGAGATCCAGGCCGCTATTCCGTAGGCAAGCGCGGATGTCAGCAGCACTTTTACTAAAAATAGCAGAAAGGATGTTTCTCTTACAAAAATTTGGCCAATATCAATCACATAGGTTGACTCACTCGCCAGGAACACATTTAAAAATAAGCTTCCGAAAAGGAGGGCAGGAAGGATTATGGTAAAAATCTTGTTCCTTTGTACCAGCATCCCGACCATATAGCCCAGTGCTGTGAACAGGAACAAATATAGAATTGTAGCAGCAAGACCTTCTGTCATTTGCATCACTGTCATCGGCTGGCTTTCAATGAATTCCCGGTCCTTCTGGAATAAAAATGCCAGCTTCAATGATTGGCTTGCAAGCACAAAGGTGATCCCGCCGATGACACTTGCCAATCCAAGGAACAGGATATTCGATAAATGACTGCTCAGCCTGTTGGCCACAAAAGAGTAATCATCATAACGATAAGCCTGGGTGGTAACGATGATCGCTGAGATGAAAGCCCAGATCATCATAAAAACGAGAATGAAATTGCCAGAGTAATAGTTCATATCATAGCTGAAAGATTCCGATCCTCCGCCACCGCCCCCTTCTCCGCCAAGCGAAAAGAGAAGCCCCATAATCTGCAGCATCATCAAGGAAGTGAATACTCCCCGATAGGATTTCATCTTAAAACGAAATTGTTTTTTTACGACATCCCAAAGGCTAACCTTTGTTAAATACATCATCTATCCCGCCTTTCTCCTGGCTCGTCAAGTACAGACAGAGGTCTTCGTTAGAAATCGTCGAGAACTCAAGGCCGTTTTTCATCGCTGTGGCGATCTGGTCATCGGAAAGATCATTGCGAATCACCGCATAGATTCTTCGGAATTCAGCATTGCTTTTGTGAAATACCTCGTGGCCGCGGAGCCAGTTTTTCATACCTTCCTCTTTTCCGCTGACAACCACCGCATATTCACGCAGTTCTTCAATTGGCATATGCAAAAATTGCTTGCCATCCTTAAGGAGCAGGATGTCTTCAAGGATATCCTCCACCTCGTTCAAGTGATGGCTTGAAATGATAATTGTCCGGGGATTAGCGATATAGTCTTTCAAGAGCGCCCGGTAAAAGTCCTTTCTGACCCCCGCATCCATGCCGTTTGTCGGTTCGTCGAAAATGGTCAACGGGCATCTTGCCGCCAGACCTATAATCGCATTGAAGGTATTTCTCATGCCCTTTGATAACCCGGCATGTGTCTGCTTCGGGTCGAGGCGGAAATACTCAAGCAGATTCCGCGCCAATTTCATATCCCAGTTATGATAAAAATCACCCGCTGTTTCCAGCAGCTCCCCGAGATTCAATGCGGCAGGCAGATTCATATCATTATCCACCATGATCATGTTGGCAAATACCGTTAGATTATTGAATGGATTCTCTCCAAACACTCTGACCTCGCCTGAACTCTCACGCATGAAACCGGAAGCGATTTTCAGCATCGTCGTCTTTCCTGCACCATTCCTGCCAATCAGGCCGGTAATCTTATTTTCTCCGAGGGAAAACGAAAGATTATCCAACGCATTTTTCTTCCTATATGTTTTCGTTACATTTTCGAACTCCAGTACACTCATCATGAATCCCCCTTCAAATCCCGTTTGGCTTCCTGGATCATCTCGATTAATTCCTCTTCCGTCACCTTGAGATGCTCCGCTTCCCGCACCAACTCAGCCACCAATGACTTCAATGTCTGGTTCCTCCGTTTCGCCATGATGATCTTCTTCGCATCCTCCGATACAAACATCCCAAGGCCACGCTTTTTATAAACAATGTTTTCATCCGCCAAAATATTCAACCCTTTTGCCGCTGTCGCCGGATTGATATTCAGCATTTCCGCAAGCTGATATTGTGAAAAAACCTTTTCATCCCTCTTGATACTCTCACTGAGAATCTCCGTTTCCAGCCACTCAGCGATTTGGACATAAATCGGCTTCATGCTATCTGAATTAAGGATCAATCCCGCACCTCCTTTTAACAGGCCATATAGTGCATTACTGTTGTAATGTACTGTATAATACAATATGCAAGATCACAAGGGATATTTAACCAATTTTAGAAATTAATCAGTTGATGAGTTAATTTGGTGAGAGTGTATGGGGGGAACCTAATTAGGAGTGAGGAATATTCTTCCATAAACAAAAATCTGGTTAAAATTAGCCTCATTAATCCACTTAGGGTGATATTTAGAGAAATAATTCAGGCTTCATCCCAAATAACACTGACTATCCTCATCATATTTAATAGTCCAACGGGTTATTGCACCGATAACTGAGATAATTGCACGATCAAGCGGGATTATTGCACGGATAATCAGCATAATTGCTCGGTCATAGATGTTAATTGCACCGTTTAGTAAGATAATTGCACTTTCACCCTAATTTTGGAAATATGTTCGAACATCCGGAGAGATCTCCCCACATAAAAAACCCCCTCGCATTTCGCGAGGGGGGAACATCCTATAACACTTTTGTCTTTTCCAGCGGGCTTTCGATCTTCATAAGTTCCAGCTTCATCTTGTCCGTTTCAAGCAGGTAGTTTTCATGCTTCAATCTTTCGAGCTCGATTTCGTCTTTAATCATGTTGTGTTTGATTTTGGCTACTCTTTGATAATGGCTGGTGACGATCGCGACAAGCGGAATCGAGAATACCATTATGATCGTTATGGTTCCTGTCATGGAACTTCACTCCAAATCTATCATGATTTTACCCTTATCATAACAAAAACAGGAAAAATAAACCAACCCTAAATGGATGTTTCGAATTGGACCTTATGCAGGTTTGCGAAGATGCCTCCCTGTTGGATCAGCTCATCATGGCTTCCTTCTTCGGCAATTCCGTCCTCTGTGACGACGACGATTCTGTCGGCGCTTTTGATTGTTGCCAGCCTGTGCGCGATGACCAGCGTCGTTCGGTTCTTGGATAATTCGCCAAGAGCCTTCTGGATGATTCTTTCTGTCTCGGTATCAAGTGCCGACGTCGCTTCATCGAGAATCAGGATTGGCGGATTCTTCAGGAACATACGAGCAATTGCAATCCGCTGTTTCTGTCCACCCGACAGCTTCAGGCCGCGTTCTCCGATCTGCGTCTCATAGCCATCAGGCAAGGCAGCGATGAAATCTTCCAGATGCGCTTGCTTTGCGGCTCTGACGATATCCTCATGTGTAGCCCCTAATGAGCCATAAGCAATATTCTCACGCAGCGTTCCTGTGAACAGGAATACATCCTGCTGGACGATGCCGATTTGTGAGCGCAGCGATTTCTTCTTCATCTCACGGATATCGATGCCATCGATTGTGATACTGCCGCTGTTCACATCGTAAAAGCGGGGAATCAATGAACAAATCGTCGTTTTCCCTGCACCAGAAGGACCGACGAACGCGACCGTTTCGCCATGATTGATCTGCAAATCGATTCCTTCCAATACGGGTTTATTTTCATCATAGCTGAAGGTAACATCGCTGAATGCAATATTTCCTTTCAAACTAGTGACCTCAATCGCATCTTCCCTGTCCACAACATCCGGACTCTGATCCATCAGCTCGGTAAACCGTTTGAAACCTGCCATCCCTTTTGGATACAACTCGAGTATTGCACTGATTTTATCGATCGGCTTAAATAATACATTCACATACAGGACAAACCCGACCAGTTCACCATAACTCAGTTTACCCTGGAAACTCAGCCAAGCACCATACACGAGAACAACAAGGACAATCAGCCTTGTCAGCATATAAATACTGGATGAACTGAAGGACATCACTTTATAGGCACTCAATTTGGCACGGCGGAACTTGCGGTTATTCTTTGTGAATCTCTCAATCTCAAAATCTTCATTTGTAAAAGATTGAACCACCCTGATTCCCGAAACGCTGTCCTCCACTCTGGCGTTCACATCGGCAATGTCTGTGTACATGTTTTTCCACGCTGCGTTCATCTTCAGGTTGGAATAGGTAATCAGCCAAATCAGAAACGGTACAATGATCATCGTAGTCAATGCCAGATTGACGTTGATCGTCAGCATGATCCAGAACGCACCGACAAAGGTCATCACCGCAATGAATAAATCCTCTGGTCCGTGGTGCGCCAGCTCTCCTAAATCAAAAAGATCATTAGTGATCCGGCTCATGATATGCCCCGTTTTCGTGTTATCGAAAAAGCGGAACGATTGCTTCTGAACATGCTGGAACAACTGCTGCCTCATGTCTGTCTCAATATTGATTCCGAGCTTATGGCCCCAGTAATTGACGATGAATTGCAGCAATGTGCTGAAGATGTATAACAGCAGCAGCCCTATGCTTACACTCACGATCATGTTCCAGTTCCCTCCAGGCAATAAGGTATCGATAAACCATTGCACAGCGAGCGGAAAAGCCAGCTCCAGCAAAGCCACAATCACTGCACTGCTGAAGTCAATGATGAATAGCCGCCGATGAGGGCGGTAATAAGTAAAAAATCTCCGTATCATATTCGTTTCTCCTTTGATATCTTCAAGTGATTATATGCCAAGGAGTGTCACTATTTCAATAATTTTGAAAAAATTAACACAGAGGATATTTCTTCATTACATGGTTATTTTTTAAAAAAAATGGACAGTTTATAGAAGAATCGAATTGCGGTTGAGGTGAATACATAATTGATTTCAAGAAAACACTTCCTGTTTAATGTAATAATCATTGCCATTCCATGGCTGTCTTTATTGTTCATCGGCAAAAGAAGCTTCAAGCGGTTCTCTTTTGCTGGTCTTTTTATTATTGGCTTTGAGATTATCAATCATTTGTATGGTCACAAACGGAGATGGTGGAAGTTTTTCAACAAACGAAAGTCCTTCCTAAGGGATGAACTTCCATTCAGCATCGGACCATACATGCCGCTATCAATGTGGCTTCTGAAACTCTCATATGGTAATTTCAAAAAGTTCATTACGCTTAATGCGATTGCCGATGCGATTTTTGCTTTCGTTTTCATTGATATACTCAAGAAGCTAAAGATCATCGGATTGAACAATTTGAGCCACATTCAGTTCTTCTTTTACCTGCATTACAAGGCGTACTTACTGTATGGGGTGCAATACCTGTTTGAGAAAATGCGAGGCTATAGGTTATATATGTAAAAACGCTCCGGGATTCTGTGCCCGGAGCGTTCTTTTTATTAAGAAGGAACAAGGACTCCTTCAAGTTCTCGATTAATTTCTTTAGAGCGGTTTGCCGCATGGTTTACCGCCTGGTAGATGGCGGTACCGCCATTGTACTTCCTTAACGCGTTCAGGCCCGATGCTGTCGTTCCATTTGGGGAGGTGACGTTTTTCCTGAGCACCTCTGGGGTTTCGTCTTTTTCGATGATCATTTTTGCCGCACCTAGGATGGTCTGGGCAATGATTTCACGGGCCATTTTTTCGTCCATGCCGTTTTCCCTGCCGACACGCTCCATGTGCTCCATCAAGTAGTAAAAATAAGCAGGTCCGCTTCCGGCAAGGCCTGTGAAGATATCCATCTGCTCCTCTTCAATCAGGAACACTTTGCCCATGCTGCTTAAAAGCTCTTTTACATCCTCGATGTTTTCGTCCGTTGTGTGCACTCCTGGTGAAATGGCAGTGGCTGATTCCTGGATCATGCTTGATGTGTTCGGCATGACACGGACAACCTGCTGGCCACTCTTAAGGTTTCCTTCCATGAAACCTGTTGAAATGCCTGCCAGAACCGACACAACCACCTGATTAGGAACTAATTTATCCTTCAAAGCTTCCAGTGCTTCCGCTGCACCTTTTGGCTTCATCGCTAAAATAAATATATCTATCTCTTCATATGGCAATTCAGCCTGTGGCATCGCATTGATTCCATATCTGGATTCCAATCGCCCCAGTCTCGCTGCATTGCTTCTGTTCGTCACATAAACATTTTCCGCACGCATCTTGCCTGATTTGACCACACCAGAAATCATTGCTTCCGCCATCGATCCCGCACCTAAAAATGCTACTTTTTTATGTTTTAACAACCGCACTCACCTCATAAAAAGTTTAATTCCGTTCATATTTTATCAACGTTACCTATAGTAACATCCTCAAAATCAGATTCAAGGAGATCGCGGCAATTCGGGAGCATATGGGCGAGATAGTGAATGAAAGCGGAAACATTTTGAAGAATACTACCTCTATATGCATCTAAAGAGCCCTAATCACCTCTTATGCTAAAATATGAAGATATATAAAGAATTAAAAATAAGAGATATTGAGGGAGCGGACATGAATATAAAAGATAAGGTCAAAAACCTTCCTTTGACTCCTGGAGTTTACCTTATGAAAGACCAAAAAGGTACCGTGATTTATGTCGGGAAAGCGAAAAGCCTTAAGAAAAGGGTGCAAACATATTTTCAAAACTCTGCAGCCCATCCGCAAAAAATCAAAAAGATGGTCGCTAACATACATGATTTCGACGTCTTGCATACTGATACGGAATTCGAGGCATTCTTGCTTGAATGTAAGCTCATCAAAGAAATGAAGCCTCTTTTTAACAAGAAAATGAAGAGCCATCTTTCTTACTCTTATATTGCGATCAAGATGGACGGACCTTTCCGGAAAATTACAATCACTTCTGAAAAATCCGAAGATGGCGACACGATTTATTTTGGACCCTATACCAGTCCCATTTATGTAAAAAAAGCAATTGAGAACTTTAAGGAGTATTTTGAAATTAACTGCCTTCAGCCACTCAAGGGTTCCCCTTGCCTGAACTATCCCCTGGGGAAGTGCAATGGTTTGTGTCTAGGAGGATCAAGAGTTGAGGAATACAATAGGATCGTGGAGAAGTTCATTTCTTTTCTCAAGGGATCTGATGCAGAGATTTTGGACGAAATACAGAAGAAAATGAATCATGCATCCGAAGAATTCCAATTTGAAGAAGCAGCAAAATACAGGAATTATATGAAATCATTCTCCATCCTTATGTATAAGGAAAATATAATTCAATTCACCGGAGGAAATAAGAACATTGTCGTGCTCGAATGGATCAACGACCGCACATTAAAGGTTTTTCTGATCAGAGGGCATAAGGTCGTTTTTAGTAAAGAATACCACCCAGAGAAGTTCAATCGTCTTTCAGAGGAGATCAGAGAGAACATTTTTCACTCTTTTCAAGGGAGTGAGATAAGGAAATCTGTCGTCATCGGCAAGGAAGAACTTGATGAAGCCCAAATCATTTATAGTTATTTAAATGGGGGCAATGCCAGATACATCATCATTCCGGAAGAATGGCTGGATGGCAGTGAATCTGAAAAACTGGACGCATCCATTGATCAATTATTAAACGGTTAAAAGGGCTGCAAAAATAAACGCAGCCCCTTCTTATGTTTCTTTTGGCCACAGTATCGAGAATGTCGTGCCGCTTGAATTGCTCTCCTTTAAAATCAAGTCAGCCCCGAGGGAACGTGCGAGCATTTTGCTGAAAGGAAGGCCGAGGCCGAGGCCCCTGACTTTAAGTTTTTTCTTCTCGCCGCGGAAGAAACGCTCAAACACCAGCGCCTGCTCTTCATCCGGAATCCCTGAACCAGTGTCTTTTACATCAATCCTTCCTTCTGAAAGAATGAGGGATATATTGCCATCTTGACCGAGAGCCTGGTAGGAGTTATTCAATAAGTTAATCAGGATTTGCTGCAATCGCAATGGATCTGTTTGAGCGCATACAGTGTGGTCAGGCGTGATGACCTTCAGATTAACAGTTTCAGTTTGCGTGACCTGCCACTGCCGCCCAATATCCTCAACAAGTTTATTCATATCACAATTCTCTGCCCGGATTGTGAATGCTCCTGCCGCCAGTGAATTGAATTCCAGCAAATCAGAAATCATCGTTTGCAATCTCTGGATTTCTTTTAGGGTGATATCCAGGAATTCCTGCCGCTCATCACCGGTTACGACTCCATCCCGTACTGCCTGGACAAGGCCGCTGATCGAGGTTACCGGCGTTTTTAAGTCATGGGTGACTCCCGCGAGCAACTCTGCTCGCATTTGTTCCAGCTGGGTCAGGCGGGTGGTCATTTCTTTAAAAGAAGTGACGAGTTCGTATATTTCAAGTTCCTTTTGGTTCGATTCCAGTGTGATGTCATAGTCACCTTCCCGAACCTGTGCCGCTGCCCTCGCTACATCCTGGATCGGTTTCAGGATTCTTTTCGTGAGAATATAAATGACAATCCACCCAAGCAAGCCAAGCCCTACCAGAAGAATGAGCAACAATCGGTATTCCTGGTCAACATCCGTCAAATCAGCAGCGTTCTGCATCACGACAACCCAGCCGGCCTGAAGCTCATCGATGGTGATTGGCGCTTTAACAGCATAAATAGCTGTTCCATTTTCTGTAATCCTTTGAGTGCTGTCATCGCTTGTAAGGATCTCCGAGGGAACATTTCTTGAGAGATGACGAGGGCCGCCCCCGCCGTGCATTGGACCTGTATTCAGGACATTCCCTTCCAAATCGGTAATGAAAAGCAGTGGCTGACTTTCCATTTCGAAAAATCTACTCGGGTCTCCCATCCTTTTGTCAAAGCCGCCAAAATCCCCGGCCTGCGCGACCCGATCGGCAGTTTCAACTGCCATGTACTCCATTAACTTCAATCTGTTTTCCAGTGTCGTTTTCTTGATCCACCACATCGAGCCTGCACCAAGCAATAGCAGCCCGACAATCAGGGTCAGAAGGTATCTGGTTGTCCAATATCTCAACAAGGTCACGTGCTTTTCATTTTTTGTAAACACTGAACTGATACCCCAATCCTCTTAATGTTCTGATTTCTCCCTGTGACGCTGGCCACCCAGCCAGTGAATGGCGGATTCTTTTTATCGAAAGGTCCACTGCCCGATCGCTTCCGTCATAATCCATCCCCCAGACATTTTCAATTAAATTATCCCTTGTGAACGTCCGGTTTGGCCTCTCCGCCAGGAAAATCAGCAAGCTGAGGTCTTTAGGGGTCAACACCACTTTTTCGCCATTGACTGAGACGACATGCGAATCCATATTGATTTTCAGACTGCCAAACTGTTTCATGTTTTCCGTTTCGAGAACCTGGGGAGAACGGCGCAGCACGGCATTTACCCTGGCTACCACTTCTTCGCCAATGAACGGCTTGGAAATATAATCGTCCGCCCCCTGGTTAAGCCCCTTTAAGCGATAGTCAATGTCCCACAGGGCAGTCAGCATGATCACGGGGCAGGAGCTGATGTTTCGGATTTCCTTAAGAACATACCAGCCGTCCATTTCCGGAACCATCACATCCAGCAGAACAAGATCCGGCTGGTGTTGAGTAAACATATCGAGACCTTCCTTCCCATCGTAGGCCTGGAGTATCTCATAGCCTTCATGCTTCAGGTAGACCGCCAGCACTCTTGAGATCGTTTGTTCATCTTCTACTATTAGTATACTTTTCATTGCCGCCACTCCCGTCATCACTAAGAGTAAATCCGACCTGAAAAATGCATGAATCAGGTCTATTTTTATGTATATTCCACTTATTATCTTACAGGAAAAATCCCCCGCTTGATACCGGGGGACCTTTACTATTTTATGAAGCTAAAACCCACGTCCGCCACCGTTTTGGTGCATGCCGCCACGGCCGCCTTCACCGCCGAAACCGCCTTGTCCCATTCCGCCTTTGCCGCCTTTTCCAAAGCCTCCGTCATGTCCAAAACCACTGCCCATTCCGAAACCTCCCCCATGTCCAAAGCCCATTCCATGGTGCCCAAATCCATCTTCAAACAACTCATCAAGCTTGTCAGCATCCTTGGCTTGAATTTCTTCCATCAACTGGCGTGTGTCTTTATCAGCAGTGGATATTCCCAGTTCCTTCGCCAGGTTCAGGACTTTCTTTTCCTGTACTTCCTGGGCGATTTCGCCAATTGTTTTGCCGTCAATCGTAATGTTCAGTTCTTTTGCGTCTGCTTTTACTTTGGCAGACTGTACCTCCTGCGTGATTTCCCTGATATCCTTGCCGTCTACGGTAATTCCATACTTCTTAGCTTCTTGATTCATATAAGCTGAATGGACTTCTTGCTGCAGTGTCTGCAGGTCTTTGCCCTCCGTAGAAACACCTAGTTCCTTCGCTTTTTCATTCAAGTTCGCTGTCCGGATTTCTTCCATTAGAGTTTGTGCATCCTTGTTGTCCGTTGAAACGCCAAGCTTTTTCGCTTCATTCTTAAGGTTCTCTAAACGGATCGCCTCGTGAAGCGCGGCCGCATCCTTCCCGTCTGTAGAAATGCCCAAATCCTTCGCTTTTTCCTTTAGATTCGCCAATTGGACTTCCTCTGCCAGCGTTGCGATATCCTTGCCATCTGTCTTGATTCCAAGTTCTTTTGCCTCACTCTTGATTGTAGCTTCCCGAATTTCACCCATTAAGGTTTGAGCATCTTTTCCGGAAGTGCTGATGCCAAGATCCTTTGCCTTTTCGATCAGCGCTTCTGAGTTCCCGCCGTAATATCCTTTATGGCCAAAACCCTTACCAAAAAAACTTTTGACAGTAGTCGCAGCTGTGCTTGTCGTACTGTCCTCATTAGCCAGTGAAGTAGTTGCATACCCTCCAAGCAATAATGCGCCTGCAATTGTGAAGCCAATAACTGATTTCTTTTTCATATCTGACATCCTCCTGTAAATCATTCTTTTTAGATTCAAGTTGGACATGAACCTTATACTCATAATTTACTCTGTGAATATGTCAACAAAATGTCAGGAGAAAAAAAAACTTTAAAAAATCAGATAACCTCTAATCGGTCGACATAGCCCAGTTTGAGCCTATCATCATTGCTTTCTTGAAAATCTTTTTATGTCGGGGGTATGTCAAATCAAAAGGAAAATCAAGAAACCCAGAAATATTCCGGGTTCGACCTGTTACTTCAACTGTACTTTCTCGTCCCCAATTTTAATAAACCATGATCCTGCATCAAAGCTTTGCTTAGATACTTCAAATACCTTTGTATCAGTAACGGTGATTCCAGGATTTAAATCACTCGCAATCTTGGCATTGTCTACATTTGTCTCAATTGCATAGTTAGAAGATGCATCAATATCGGAATCGTACTCTGTTCCTTCTTCATCCACCAGTCTAACACTTGGATAATCAAACATTCCGACCGGCTTCTTGGAAGTGTTCTTGATTTTATATTGGATTGCTGCGAACGTCCCGCCCTCAGATACCGATTTATTGATGTATTCATTGCCAACTTGCTCTTTCTCTTCAAATTTTGTAACGGTAATCTCAACCTTGTCAGCTGGAACAGCTTCTCCCACTTTATATATCTTTTGTTCTTTGACAGGTGCAGATGCTGTTGCAGCAGAGCTACCTTCATTGCTTGCTTCTTCTCCACCGCCAAGTGCTGAACCGATAATTCCAAAAAGGATCAATACACCTATGAAACTCAGAATTTTATGCCTACCGAAAAAGCTTCGCTGGTCTTTCCCGCAGTGAGGGCATTTCTTTACACCTTTTGCGATTTCTTTACCACAAGTCTTGCAGCTTCCTAAGTGATTATTTGTCATTACCCATCCTCCTCGAATTTTGTTATTACTTCATTCTTTTTTCCATGATAGATTCCGATACCATTTCATACATGTTTTCAATTCCTTTTTCAGAGGCTTCGAAGTTAAAGGAATTCTCAATATTGATTCCGAGGCTGTCAGCTTCTTTGGCAACGTCGATGTTGGCACCCATGAAGATGAATTCCCAGCAGTATTTTTCCTGCTGGTGCCGGATCAGCTCCTTCACCTTTCCATATGTGAACTCGGTGCTGGCGTTCTCCATGCCGTCCGTCGTGATCACGAAGATGACCTTGCCTGGCCTCTGTTCCTCACTGGTTCTGCCGAGACGGTAGCCAACATCAAGAATCGTCTTTCCGACTGCATCCAAAAGCGCAGTCATCCCGCGGACATAGTACTCATCTTCAGTCAGCTCAGCCTCCCTGGCATCTATCCCGTTCCAGAGCACTTCATATTTATCGTCAAAAAGCACCGTTGTCAGGATTGTCTCGCCTTCCATTTCGGTCTGTTTTTTGACAAAAGCATTGAATCCTCCGACTGTGTCTCTCTCCAGTCCTGCCATCGAGCCGCTCCGGTCTAGCAAAAAAATGATTTCCGTTAAATTATTCTTCATCGCTATCATCCTCCTAAGCTGAATCTGATATAATCATATCTAGATTCATCCATATTTTGGTCGCCTGTTAAGCGACATTTTTAAGGAGGCTGGCCACATGCTGGATCATAAGATATTGGCAGATTTACAAGAATATATCGATCGTAATATGAACTTTGTCCTGTATGAAAAGTCCGCTGGACCGATTGAGGATTATGTCCTTGAGAGCATTTCGCCGCTCGAGATTGAAAGCTTCATAGCAGAGAAGCGGAAGCCGACTCTCCAAAAAGTACTATTTGGCTTTATAGACAAAAAGGGCTGCAAGGACTCCGAGGTCTATAAGAAAGCTGGCCTCGACCGAAGGCTTTTTTCTAAGATCCGTTCAAACCCTGAATACAAACCGAGTAAAAACACGGTCACCGCACTTGCACTGGCCCTAGAGCTGAATAAAAAAGAAACCGACAAGCTGTTAAGCTCTGCCGGCTACTCTTTGTCAGACAGTGAAACATCCGACCTTGTGATTCAGTTTTGCATTGAAAGGAAAATCTATGAAATCGACCAGGTCAATTATGCCCTCGATTATTTCAGCCAGAAGCCATTAAGCGGAGTTCTATAAGAAAAGCATGAACACTGGTGCTAGCATTGTCATGAAGATTTTCCCATAAAAACAGCCTGGAGGAAATCTGCCTCCAGGCTTCGTTTATTAATGAATGGCCTTTCCACGTTCAAAATGATTCATGCATGTCAGCTCGATGATATAGTCGTAGTTAGCAATTGCTCTCTGAAGCTCACTTTTTTCATCTATAGACAGGCTTGGATTCTGCATTTTATTCGCCAGCTGCAGCTGCAATGCTTCTAATTGAGCTTTGACTTCCTGATAGTTCATGTCCAACACCCTTTCAAAAGTGAAATCGCTTTCTTACTTGTTTTTATTATATCCTGATAACCCCTTTGGGTATCATTAGATTTATTGATAATTTGTGAAACTTTTATTAGAAATTTGCCTTTTTACACGTAGCTTCAGATCTATTTTCAGAAAAGCTTCTCCAGTAAACTTTAGGAGCAAAACTTGTTCCATGCCTATCCTTTCTTAAATTTAAGTCGATTAGTCAGACGTTTGCAGTATAATGAATACTATTCAGTTTATGCATATGATGATTCTTTGCGAGAATCCTATATATAAGTCGGATAATACTAAATAAAATGAGGTTTTTTACATGAGTAAAAGAAGTTTTGACGATTACAACTTAAGCGACGAAATTAAACGCGCCCTCTCAGTGTTGAAATATGAATCACCAACAGAGGTCCAGGAAGAAGTCATTCCGTTAGCATTGGAAAAGCAGGATCTTGTCGTTAAATCCCAGACAGGAAGCGGAAAGACGGCTTCATTTGGCATTCCTATTTGCGATATGGTTGATTGGGAGGAAAAAAATCCACAAGCGTTGATTCTCACTCCAACCAGGGAGCTGGCTGTTCAGGTTCGTGAAGACATCACGAATATCGGGCGATTCAAAAGGATCAAGGCCATGGCTGTTTATGGGAAGGAACCTTTCGCAAAACAAAAAGAGGAATTGAAACAAAAAACGCACGTCGTTGTCGGTACGCCAGGACGTGTGATCGATCATATCGAAAGAGGAACACTTGTATTAGATGAAATCAAGTACCTGATCATAGATGAAGCGGATGAAATGCTCAATATGGGTTTTATCAATGATGTAGAATCGATTATCGAGGAACTTCCATCAGACAGAGTAACGATGGTATTTTCTGCGACATTGCCTAAAGACGTTGAAAATCTCTGTCACAAATATATGAAGAATCCTGTTAACATCGAAATTGCTTCCACTGGAATCACAACCAATACGATAGATCATATGCTGATTGAAGTGAAAGAAGAAGATAAGATCTCACTGCTTAAAGACATTACCGTTGTTGAAAACCCGGAGAGCTGCATCATTTTTTGCCGAACGAAGGAAAATGTGGATACAGTGTTTACACAGCTTGAGGATGCTAATTATTCCTGTGAAAGACTTCATGGCGGATTAGAGCAGGAAGATCGCTTTGCTGTAATGGATGGCTTCAAGAGGGGGAATTTCCGCTACCTCGTGGCTACCGATGTGGCTGCAAGGGGAATTGACGTCAATAACGTTTCGCTTGTCATCAACTACGACGTTCCGATGGAAAAAAGAGGGTTATGTGCACCGGACAGGCCGAACTGGGCGTGCCGGTAATAAAGGAAAAGCGATTACGCTTGCTACACCTTATGAAGGGAAATTCATTAAGGCTATCGAACGATACATTGGCTTTGAGATTCCTGTGGCAGAAGCTCCGAGCAAGCAGGCGGTTGCAAGAAACCAGGCTGCTTTCGATGAAAAAATCAGCGGGCGCCGTGTCGTGAAAAACAACAAAACAGCCCGCATCAACCAGGATATCATGAAGCTTCATTTTAGCGGCGGAAAAAAGAAGAAACTCCGTGCCGTCGACTTCGTTGGAACCATCGCGAAAATCCCTGGAGTAACGGCAGACGATATCGGCATCATCACAATCCACGATACCATGTCATATGTCGATATCCTGAACGGAAAAGGCTCGTTGGTCATTCAGGCAATGGAAAATGCAACAATCAAAGGAAAGAAACTTAGAGTCAGCAAGGCTATTAAATAGAACAAAAAGCGCAAGCGCTAAATACTACATGTAGTATTCCCCAACTAATAGCTACACAAGAAGAAAGGACGATTATGACATGCATAATCGTCCTTAAATATATTTTATTTTTTACATACAATGATCTCGCGTTCGAAGGTCCCTTTTCTCACGACACAGCGATCAGCGATTTCAAAGCCGGCTTTCCCGATGATGGAGTCGATTGGTTCAATCGTGACGATGACTACTTTATTAGCAAATCGGTATGTGCTTTGGAGCATCTCGAGCTGCTCTTCGGGTGTGATGACTGAACACAGATTGTAAGGCATATCAATAATCGCCACATCATAGCTCCCAGTGACATGGCGGATGTCCTTAAACGTCACTTCCGTTGCATAGCCAAAATGCGCGATGTTCTCCCGAGTTCCAGGCAGTATGAGCGGATTGATATCACTGGCCACGATGTCGATGCCCATCGACAATGCTTCCACAACTACTGTTCCAATTCCGCAGCATGGATCGATCGCTCTAACTCCAGTTGGATCATGAACTGCGACATTCGCGACGGCTCTTGCGACACGCGTACTTAATGAAGTTGAATAGCTATGCGGCTTCTGCTGATGATTCAGCCAGACCGCTTCACTGCTGTGGTATTCACCAAATACCCAGCGCTTGTTTACATTCATGATACCAAATAGCAGATCTGGATTTAAGAGCTCCGGCTCTCCGGGAATTTGCAGACCCACCTTCCGCTCGATTTGGCGCCTCTCTTCAAAGTTCACCTTTTCGGGACCTGCTACTTTTACATACATCACTTTAAAAGTAGAGCCATTCAATTCTAACTTCTTCACTTGCTCAATTAAGTCCTCTAATTGACCACCTTCAATAATGACATCCATACGTCCCCTCATAAACGGACTTCGGCTTGGATCGATTTTCAAAGTGCTCTCGATGACGCTGGATTCTGTATCCTCCCCAAAAAACGAGCGCATTTCCAGTGCGCATAACTCTTTTTCTTCACTTGGAAAAGCGTAATTATATATAAAAGACTTAGGCTCAAAGTTAGTGAATTCCAATCCGTTTCAAATCCTTCCGCTGTAAGAAAAGCGCAAGCGCCTTGCTCAGCCCCGACAACCGTTGGAGGGCTGACCATTGAAGTCGTTCTTTGACTTCATTGGGCGGACCGAACTCGAAATGTATAGCCGACTGTCAAGAAACGCAGAAACTGGAGACTCCGACAAAGAAGCGCTTTTTGCTTCTGCCGGCGGAGTTGAAGTTTCGGAGTTTCTAGGAGGCGACACTAGACAAACGTCTCGAGGGGCTAGGCGCTGGAGCTAGACACTAATCAAAGTATAAATTTATCCATTCCATATCTTATAACTTACCTTGTGGAAATCGAAATAAAAATGACTTACCCCTTGGGCAAGTCAAGTGCTTGGTATGCGAGCTGATACTTTCCGCCTTCAGCGACTTCAGAGTGATACAAAGCTTTTAATGCAAAGTTTTTCTCCAAGTCATGTTCTTTTATCAAACTTGTTAAGCGCGTTTGCAGCTCCGGATTATCCTTAACCAATTGTTTCATCTGTGATTTTATAAACTTCATCTATTTTACCTTTACCCTTCAAAATCTAGAATTCCAGCTAAGTATAGCATGAACAAGTCAATAGTCATTCATAACTTTTTAATATCAATCCGGCTCTACATGTACATGGACATCATATATATCGTATTCTTCCATCAGTTTCTCTTCGACCCTTGTCGAGATGTCATGTGCGGTGCTGATGTCGAGGGTCGGATTCACGGTGATGACGCAGTCGACGACAATATTGTTGCCGTAGCTCCGTGCCTTTAAATCCTTAATTCCTTTGACACCAGGAATATTACAGATGGTATCGTTATATTCTTTAATTAGGTCAACATCAAATCCGTCTGTCAGCTGGTGGGACGCTTCACGGAAAATGCCCCAACCTGTTTTTAAAATCAGTGCGCCAACAATGAACGCGGTCACCGGGTCGAGCCAAGGCAAACCAAATTGGGAGCCGATGATGCCGACGGCCGTACCGATACTCACCCATGAATCGGACAGGTTATCTTTAGCCGCGGCCATGACCGAATGGCTTTTTATTTTGTGAGCGAGGTTCCGGTTATAACGATACACGAAATACATAATGAGTGCCGAAAATAAACCCGTCCAGGCAGCAATAAGATCTGGTGCTTCCTCAGATCCTTCGAAAACGGATGTGAAGGCGCTGGTTAAAACCTGGAAACCGACAACAATGATGATAAAGGACGCCACCATCGAAGCAACCATTTCCGATTTCCAGTGGCCATAAAGATGGTCATCATCCGCAGGTTTTTGCGACAGCCTCAGACCGATCAAAACGGATAACGACGCTAAAATATCGGTTGTATTGTTCAGGCCATCAGCCTTCAATGCTTCAGAATCACTGATATAACCTACAGAAAGCTTTAAAGCAGAAAGAATTATATAAGCGATGATACTTATTATCGCTCCACGTTCACCTAGTTTCAAATTAGAATAACGTTGTTCATTCATGGACTGGCCTCCATTCAACTGCTAGAACATTTTAACAATCAAGAAGTGAGTAAGTCTACAGCAACCTTTTTACCCTTGCCCATATAATTGACATGGCAGCAAAAAAGTTTCCTGCGGCAAAAAAAAGCGTAAGAGCCGATTTAGCCCGCGAAGCGCTACAGTTTTATTAAATAGGAATAATTACCATAAACTTTTCAGGTGTTTAATTCGTACTAATAAATATCGGAAAATTACGCGATTATCGGTTCAGCTACAAATCTATTTTCAATTGTGGTAAAATGAAAACTTCAATAGATTCCTAGGAGGGATTGCATGGGGACTAAAAAGAATATGTCCGTAAGTTTTGTCTTGATCGCCATTGTTCTATTATGGCTAAAAACCTACACCGTTTATAAGTTCAATTTTGATATAGATATCGAAAATAAAATGCAGGAATTCATCCTGTTCATCAACCCATTGAGCTTCCTTATGTTCGTGATGGGACTCGGGATTTTCATGGCAGGCAGGAAGCAAAAGATTTTTGTCGTCGCGACAAGCTTCATCACTTCCTTTATTCTTTACGCCAATGTTGTTTACTATAAGGAATTCAGTGATTTCATCACGATTCCGCTATTGACTCAGACAAGCAATATGGGTGATTTAAAGAGCAGTGTCGGGGAATTGGTTGGCTGGACTGATATCATTTATTTTGCCGATGCATTATTGATTTTAGCACTTGCTTTTGTAAAGACGCCTAAGATCACTTTTAAAAAGTACAAGAGTGTATATGCAGCTGCCTTTTACTTCAGTGCATTCGGTCTTGCCTTTTTCAACCTTGGGCTTTCTGAGTCTGAGCGTCCTGAATTGCTGACTCGTACGTTTGACAGGGAGATCCTGGTTAAAAATATCGGTACTTACAATCACCATATCTACGATGCGTACCTGCAAACTAAGACAACTGCACAAAGAGCCATGGCAGATGGCAACCAGTTGACCGAAATCGAGAACTATACTCGCGCTCAATATAAAGAACCGTCAAAAGAAATGTTCGGTGCTGCAAAGGGT
Source organism: Mesobacillus jeotgali (assembly GCF_031759225.1). Taxonomy (NCBI): domain Bacteria; kingdom Bacillati; phylum Bacillota; class Bacilli; order Caryophanales; family Bacillaceae; genus Mesobacillus; species Mesobacillus jeotgali. The sequence goes on along the minus strand of NZ_CP134494.1, from coordinate 700,245 downwards.
AAGAACCTCATTGTCATTTCAATGGAATCCACCCAGAATTTTGTCATCGGACAGAAGGTGAATGGCCAGGAAATCACGCCATTCTTGAATGAGTTTATTAAAGACAGCTATTACTTTGATAACTTTTACCATCAGACTGCACAAGGTAAAACTTCTGACTCTGAATTCTTATTGGAAAACTCTTTGTATCCGCTTGGACGCGGAGCAGTGTTCTTCACACACTCAGGGAATGAGTACATGTCACTTGCTGAAAGGCTTAAGGAAAACTCTTATTACACAGCGAAGCTTCATGCGAACAATAAGAGCTTCTGGAACCGTGACGTAATGTACAACAACTTCGGCTATGACCGTTTCTACTCATTGCCAGATTATGAAGTGAATGAAGAAAACTCTGTTGGCTGGGGCATGAAAGACATGGATTTCTTTGACCAGTCAGTTGAACATTTAAAAGCAATGCCAAAACCGTTCTTCGCGAAGTTCATTACGCTGACAAACCACTTCCCGTTCGAACTGGATGAAGAGGACAAATTCATCGATGAGTTTGATTCAAACAGCGGCACTTTGAACCGCTACTTCCCAACCGTCCGCTATACGGATGAAGCATTAAAGCTGTTCATCGAAGATTTGAAAGCTGAAGGACTTTACGAAGATTCAATTATTGTGATTTACGGTGACCACTATGGAATTTCCGAGAACCATAACAAGGCAATGGAACAGTACCTTGGCAAGGAAATCACGCCGTTCGTTTCAACTCAACTGCAGCGTGTGCCAATGATCATTCACATCCCGGGTCATGAAGGCAAGACCATTTCAACTGTAACTGGTCAAATCGACCTTCGCCCAACATTGTTGAATCTTGCTGGCATCGATACTAAGCAGGATATCCAGTTTGGAGCAGACATGTTCTCCGAAGAGCAGGATAACTTTGTTGCCCTAAGAGACGGAAGCTTCATTACTGAAGACGTAGTTTACACGAAAGGCGTCTGCTACGATAAAGCCACAGGAGAGCCAACAGATGGCGCAAGCTGTGAACCATATATCGAGCACGCCAAGAACGAACTGAGCTACTCTGACCAGATCATTTACGGAGACTTGCTTCGTTTTTATGAAAAAGATGAAGAATAATGATTGCGACCCCGCTGATTAATCAGCGGGGTTTTTAAATTGAGTTTGATAAAAAAAAACGCCCCATAAAGGAGCGTTCTCAAAATTAAACTTCCATAATAATCGGCAAAATCATTGGCCTTCTGCCTGTCTGGCTGTACAGGAATGGGTTGACGACGTCGATGACTGCCTTCTTGATGCTTGACCAGTCCTTAGTGCCTCCTGCCAATTCCGTTACAATTTTATCTTTGATCAATTCTTCAACATTCTTCATCAGGTCGCCTGACTCCCTGACGTAGACGAATCCTCTTGTCACCACTGTCGGCTTGTTGACAAGCTGCTTTTTCTCACGATCGATCATCATCGTGACGATCACAAGTCCGTCCTGGGACAGCACTCTTCTGTCTTTTAACACGATATGTCCGATATCGCCGATTCCGCTGCCGTCGACATAAACTGGCTGTGCCGGCACTTTTCCGCCAAGCTGGCCGCCATCAGCAGACAGTTCCAGGACATCCCCATTATCTAAAATAAACGAGTTTTCACGCGGGATTCCGCATTGCTCAGCTAATTTAACGTGCTGATCCAACATACGGTATTCACCATGAATCGGAATGAAAAACTTCGGATTCAGCAGTTTGATCATCAGCTTCTGTTCTTCCTGCTTACCATGTCCAGAAGTGTGGACTTCACTGATCTTATGATGGATGACATCAGCGCCGATTCGGTGCAATTTATCAATCACTCGGTTTACGCTGATTGTGTTACCTGGTATCGGTGATGATGAAAAGACAATCGTATCTCCAGGTATGACCGAGATTTGTCTGTGCGTACCATTCGCAATCCGTGCAAGGGCTGCCATAGGCTCGCCCTGGCTTCCGGTACAGATGATTGTCAGCTGATGGCTTGGAACCTGTCCGATCTCATTGATGCTGACGAATACCTCATCCGGCGCCGTGATATAACCCAGCCTGCGACCGATCTCGAACGTCTTCTCCATACTTCGGCCAACAATAGCAATTTTTCGATTATACTTGAGGGATGACTTCACAACCTGCTGTACTCGGTCAATATTGGATGCAAAGGTTGCGAAAATAACGCGGCCATCCACCGTCTGGAAGATATCCTCGATGGCTTCCCCGACACGTCTTTCAGATACAGAAAAACCTGGCTGTTCACTGTTCGTGCTGTCCGATAACAGGCACAGCACACCTTCACTGCTGATTTCTGCGATCTTCTGAAAATCAGTGCCTCTTCCAACCGGTGTTAAATCGAATTTGAAGTCGCCAGTATGCACAATATTCCCTTCCGGAGTCGTCACGACTACCCCGAATGAATCCGCGATGCTGTGGGTTGTCCGGAAAAAGCGAACCTTGATATTCTGGAACTCCACGACTGTATCATTGTTGATCTGGTGGAACTTCACACCCTTGATTTTGTGTTCCTGCAATTTGGACTTGATCAACTCAACTGCAAAATCGCCTCCATAAATCGGCGCCTTCACATCCTGCAGCAAAAACGGCAAACCGCCAATATGGTCTTCATGGCCATGAGTGACGAAAATCCCGACCAGCTTGTCCTGGTTTTGCTTCAAATAGGTGTAATCCGCGAGCACATAATCAATTCCGAACAACTCATTATCCGGAAACTTAATTCCGCAATCCACTAACACCATTTCATTTTTATATTGTATGACATACGTATTTTTACCGATCTCACCAAGACCGCCCAAAGCGAAAATCTTGAGATCCTTTTTCAATTTCGTTTCCATAGTTCAGCTCCTGTTTCTTTGTGTAAATGTATTTATCAATTCCCATGGGAATCATATCTCTTTTTAAAGAATAGTGAAGAAATTAGATGGAGAAAATAGGGGTTTGAAGTTCTTAAAATATACCATAAATTAAACGTTACAACAAATAATGCTCTCCCTTGTACGATTGAGACGAGAAATATAGGAGAAAAGTTGCTGAGTTCGGATGAATATTGCATTGTACCGGGAGATTTTATATTTCCGAAGAAGAAAAAGCTTCTGCTTTTACCGTTTTGGCTCTTTCGGCTCTTTTTCGGGTAATGCAGGTGCATATTGCTTCTATATGAACTTTTGGTGCTTTTTCCAATCCATCTGGCTCATAGAAAAATTCTAATGACCTTTTACTGATGTTTCCAACTGTTCGGGTTTATAGAACGTTCCTATCATAAAACAGATCTCCTTAGCTCACGACAACCCATCCCCTTTTTATCCACATCAAAAAAACACCGCCATCACCGCGGTGTCCATGTCCTTTATAAAATTTCCTTGAATGTCTTGGCCTGCTGGTCCAATTCGTGTGCGGCGCTGCCGATTTCTTTGAAGGCGGTGACTGCTTGTTCATTGAGTTTCTGGTTGTTGGTGATTCCATTTTGTGAGCGCTGTGTGGCTTCGTTTATTTTGGTGATTTCACCTGCGATGCCTTCGATCCGTTCATTGACTTCCTGGATTGAATCCTGGACGCGAGTCGCAAGTTTCCTGACTTCTCCGGCAACGACGTTGAAGCCTCTTCCATGTTCTCCTGCTCTTGCTGCCTCAATTGCTGCGTTCAATGCAAGCAGGTTGGTTTGTGCAGCGATTTCGCGGATCGTCTGGACGATGCTGCCGATCGATTTGGCCTGTGATTTTAGTGATTCGAGAATTTCGAGATTTTCTTTGGATTCCTCTGCTAGCCTGATGGCTGCTGTGGCTGCCTCTTCACTTCTCGCAATGCCCACTTCCGCGCGTTCGCTAAGATTTTCAGACATCTGCTGAAGCTCTTCAGCCAGTCTCGTTGTACTTAACTCCCGTCGTGTTATGTCCGTGGCCACTTTTACCACACCCGCAACTCTCCCTAAAGTATCGTAAACTGGGGTATAGGTAGCCTCCAGCCAGAGCAGTTTCCCTCTTTTCGTGACCCGCTGGATTTTTTCCTGAAAGCTTTTGCCGTTGCGAAGGTTTCTCCATAACTCTGTGTATTCCCTGCTCCCTGCAAACTCTGCTGTACAAAACTGTTTATGCAAAAGTCCTGGCATTTCATCCACTCGATAGCCCATCGTCCGTGCAAAGTTCTCATTCGCCCAGAGCACTTTCCCGTCAGGATCGAACTCAATCATCGCCAAAGACCTTTCAATGGCTGCCAGGACGGCGTCTTTTTCGAAAACCTGTGTGCTCTTCTTTTCCATATTAATTTGCATGTTGACTCCTCATCGTCATTTGATATGTATCTTTGTTACTATAGTACTAGTCTTGGGGCACATAGACAATTTTGAGTATGCTCTGTCCTTTGCGCCATAGAAACAACGTACGTCTCATGTTAAGATATGGATAATCTTAGTTAAGGATGGGATTCTTTTGGATCAAAAAATCTTGCCCGCATCTTCAAACATGAAGGAATTTGAGCAGTTTCTCAAAAGCCCTTTTGAAATTGGTGTCATGCTGGAAGTGCATATCGCCCAGTTGAAAAATATCAATGCGATGGCAAAAAGCTATGGCAAAAAAATAATTTATCATGTGGATATGATTCAGGGACTGAAAAGCGATGACTATTCAACCGAATATCTTTGCCAGGAATACAAACCATATGGCCTGATCTCCACGAAATCGAGTGTCATTTTAAAGGCAAAGCAAAAAGGCGTACTCGCTGTGCAAAGGGTCTTCCTGATTGATTCACATGCACTCGAGAAAAGCTATAAACTCATTGAAAAAACGCGCCCTGATTATATTGAGGTTTTACCAGGAGCAATGCCCTGGATGATCAAGGAGGTAAAGGAACGCGTCAATATTCCGATCTTTGCAGGCGGCCTGATCAGGACTCCTGAGGAAGTAAAAAACGCACTGGACGCTGGAGCTTCTGCGATCACCACTTCCAAAAGGGAATTGTGGGAAGATATACAAATTCAGAATTCAGACACATGAAAACCCAGCAAATCTGTGATATAATGATTACAAGTTAATAAATCGGGTAGGAGAACTGGAGAGACCACGATAACATTACGGCTTTTGGGCGATAATGTTGTTTGTGGTCTCTCTTTTTTTCATATTCAAGGAGGCGTATCGTATGAGATTCTCAAATCTCGACCGTAAAAATATAGTAACGAAACTGAAAAATGAAACATTCGATGTCCTTGTGATTGGCGGCGGCATTACCGGTGCCGGCATAGCGCTGGATGCTGCAACTAGAGGAATGAATATTGCTCTGTTGGAAATGCAGGATTTTGCGGCAGGCACCTCAAGCCGTTCTACAAAGCTCGTGCACGGCGGCCTGCGTTATTTAAAGCAATTCGAAGTAAAGATGGTGGCTGAAGTCGGCAAGGAACGTGCGATTGTGTATGAAAATGGACCGCATGTCACGACACCAGAATGGATGCTGCTCCCCTTCCATAAGGGCGGAACATTCGGCAGTTTCAGCACCTCTATCGGCCTGAGGGTGTATGACTTTTTGGCTGGCGTTAAAAGATCGGAGCGCAGGAAAATGTTCAGCGCGGCTGAAACTTTAGCAAAGGAACCGCTGGTAAAAAAAGACGGATTGAAGGGCGGCGGCTATTATGTGGAATACCGCACCGATGATGCCCGCCTGACAATCGAGGTCATGAAGCAGGCTGTGGATAAAGGCGCGACGCCATTGAACTATTCCAAAGTTAAAAACCTTATTTATAAAAATGGCATTGTTGCAGGCGTCCTGGTACAGGATCTTTTAACAGGCGAGGAATACGAAGTCCATGCTAAAAAAGTGGTGAATGCTACTGGCCCATGGGTGGATGGAATCCGTGAAATGGATGATTCGAAAAAAGGAAAAACACTCAAGCTGTCAAAAGGTGTCCATATCGTCATTGATCAGTCACGCTTCCCGCTTAAGCAAGCGATCTATTTTGACACACCTGATGGACGGATGGTCTTCGCGATTCCGCGCGATGGCAAAACCTATGTCGGCACGACCGATACTTTTTACAATGAAAATCCGATTAATCCTGGCATGACGGAAGAAGACAGAAGCTATTTGCTAAAAGCGATTCAATACATGTTCCCAGATGTGAATGTTACGGAAAAAGATGTTGAATCCAGCTGGGCTGGCGTCAGGCCGCTGATCCACGAGGATGGCAAGGCACCTTCTGAAATCTCCAGGAAAGATGAAATCTGGGAATCAGATTCAAAACTGATCACCATTGCTGGCGGGAAATTGACTGGCTATCGTAAAATGGCCGAAACGATTGTCGACCTGCTTGCCGACAAGTTCGATAGAGAATATGGACTCAGCTTCCCTGGCTGCCAGACGAAGAATCTGCCGATTTCAGGCGGAGATGTCGGCGGTTCTGCCAACCTTGACTCTTTTGTGGAAAAACAGCTTGAAGAAGGTATTAAGGCTGGCTTTACTAAAGATGAAGCCCGCCGTCTGGCATACCAGTACGGATCAAACGCCCCTACTCTGTTCCAGTTAGCTGCTGAATACAAAAAGGAAGCAGATCAATATGGCCTGCCATTGGAGTTGTTCGCAAAATTGATTTATGGCATCCAATATGAAGCGGCAGCAACGCCAGTCGACTTCTTCAACAGGCGCACAGGAGCGGTTTTATTTGATATCCACCTTGTGCATAACTTCAAGGAAAATGTTATTAACTTCATGCGTGACCAATTCAGCTGGAGCGAGCAGCAAACAGAAGCCTTTACTTTGGAGCTTGAAGGAGCTTTAAATGAAGCAGTGATCCCGGTAAAATAAAGCAAAGCCCCTGATGTTACCCAGTTCATCAGGGGTTCTTTTTATCCATATTTCCTCTGGTGGTCCTTTTTCATCTCAAGATATTCTTTATCGGTTCTGGCCTGTTTCCATTTTTCCATGAAGATTGCTGCAGACTCGGCCTTCACTGGATCATTCTGCCGTTCCTTCACCTTGCCGTCCTCATCATATTTTCTGCCGCCCTTATAATTTGTATAGCGGCGAGCGCGAGTGTAGCCCATTTGCAGGAATTTCCTCGCCATATCCATGCCGACAAAATCATTTTTCGCTTTATAATCCAAAAACATCACATATATTTTTTCAGACGATTCCCTGGCGATGTCCGGAGTCTTAAAGCGCCAATGCGGCAGGATTTCGCTTTTATACGGCTCGACCAGCAGAACGCCCTGTTCGCCCCTGCCCACCCGGTACAGCTCAGGCTGCTCGCGGAAATCAATCTCATCAAAATTTAGGTCATAATTGAAAGGCATACTACCATTCCTTTTTAATGGCTATTTACCCTTTTATAACAGCTGAGTAACAAGCACGGTTATCTACTGAGCGAATAGACTATAGGCATGAATACTATGAGTGGAGTGAGAAAAATGGTGAAGTACCAGCCTTTCAGAGGAGTCGTAACGATGATCAATGATTTTCCAATTACACCCTCCGGAGCAAATGAAGGTTGCTATACCTTGATGTCTGTCATTGATGGAACGGGAAGACAAGTGAATTTTGTGGTTGAACCGAAAACCTATTTCGTCGACCAGGCAATGGTCAGGATTGGCGACCAGGTGACAGGCTATTATGACGCCGATGCACCTGTGCCGCTGATTTATCCGCCACAATACAGGGCGCTCGTCATGGTAAAAGAAACCCCCGGCCAGAATGTTAAGGTTGATTTTTTCAACAGCCAGCTGATCAGCAGTGATGGTATGCTGAAGCTTAACCTTTCACCCGGAATACCTATTTTATTGGAGAATGGCCAGAGATTCACAAAAAGTCCCGCAAACCGGAACTTGATTGTGGTTTATGGTCCCTCTACTTTCAGCATTCCAGCGCAAACTACACCATACAGGATTATTGTTCTATGTTAAAAAAAGAGGCAGCCGCAGCTGCCTCTTTTCAAGAGAATCAATGGTTTGACCACTATTAATCAAACGTTTGATTAAACTTAGAATAATGGGTTTTTCCTTACATCCTGCCATAATTCAGACTCCTCAAGCTCCCCTGCCAATTGGAAAAGCCAATCCTCTTTGCCTCTGGCTGCCATCACCTGTACACCGACTGGCAGGCCGTTTTTTGTCTGGTGCAGCGGCAGCGACATCGCTGGCTGGCCTGTCAAATTGGCGAGCTGGGTGAATGGCGTTCGTGCGAGATTCTTTTGGGCAATCTGGTCGACGATTCCCGCCTTCTTCAATACGCCGCCGATTCCGAGCTTGCCGACAGTACTGATCAGGAACTTTTCAGATGATGACGGCTCAAGCTCTCCAATTTTCGCAGGGTGATGAGCGGTTGTTGGTGTGATGTAAAAGTCATAGGTTTCATGGAAGGTTTCCATTTGCAGTGCAGCCCGATCCCATTCTCTTAGACTCAAAACGAATTCTTCTGCAGATGTGGCCTTGCCAAGCAGGCCAAGCAGCCAGGTCGTTGGCTCCACATCAGCGGCAGTCGCTTTTCGTCCAAGCACTTCCTCTAATGAGGCTAAAAGTGCTGCCGTTTCGCCGAAATACATCGTCAAATAGCTTTTCGCGATTTTATCTCCGTCCACTGGCGCTTCCACTTCTTCAACATGGTGACCCATTGATTCAAGCAGCCGCACCGTTTTCAGGACACCCTCCCTGCAATCAGCATCCACCTCCGTTCCAATCGGAGATTTTACCGAAAAAGCAATCCGGAGCTTTTTACCAAGAGGAGTTGCTGCAGCTGTTAGATAGCTGCCTTCAAAAGGCGGAGCAGAAAACGCGCCTGCACGTTCATGACCGTGAAGAACATCGAGCATGGCCGCGCTGTCCCTGACTGTACGAGTAAGGACATGTTCAGCAGATGCCCCCTGCCATGCCCGGCCGTAGTTCGGCCCAACTGGCGTACGGCCTCGGGTAGGCTTCAGCCCGAATAATCCGCAGTAGGCAGCCGGGATGCGTATCGATCCTCCGCCATCATTGGCACCGGCAATCGGAACGATTCCCGAGGCAACAGCCGCTGCCGAACCCCCGCTGGATCCGCCTGGAGTATGGTCCAGATTCCACGGATTGCGCGTCGGTCCGTAATGAGCAGGTTCCGTCACCGCCACCAGGGCAAACTCAGGCACATTCGTCTGGCCCAGGAAAACCACACCTGTCTGTCGCAGGCGTCTAGTATACTCTGAATCTACTTTTGCCCGGTATGTTAAAAAAGCCTTTGATCCAGCCGTGATCGGTTCTCCTTCAATCTCCTGCGAGATATCCTTAAGAAGCATAGGCACACCTGCAAAAACGCCTGTCAATTCTCTTATTGCTGCCTTTCTTGCCTGCTCGTACATTTTGTTGATGACTGCATTCATTTTTGGATTCAATGAATCTGTCAAAGCGATTGCTTCCTCAACCAGTTCAATGGGCTGAATCTCTTTCTTTTTTACCAGTTCCGCAAGTCCAAGCCCGTCATATCCCTTGTAATTGAACCCCTCCATTGCCCTCGCCACCACCTTTTTTATATCTACTTTCTCTAAAAATATTAAAAATCCTCTTAGGTTATGCCTGTTTAAAATAGGTATGCTCTCTTTCCACGATGATAGATTCCAAAAATCACATCGCAGTAATAAGTTGAATAGCCTAATAAAAACGAATATCCACATGAATGGAGTGTAATATATATGTCATTCAACCCTTTAACACCTGGTATTTTCGGACCTGGCGGCGGTGGCAGTCAATGGGTAGGACCCGGCGGGATTGGACCACTTGGACCCGGGCCTTCAGGGCAACCTTGGGGTGGACCTCCTGGACAATGGGGACAACCACATGGACAGCCTTGGGGAGGGCCAATCCAACCCCACTGGCCTCCTGGCAGTCCAACGCCATCTGGTCACTGGCCTATGCCCCATGGACCAACTCCTGGTCATTTCAATACCCACGGCAGTTATCAGCAATGCATAAATAATTGCTTTGCAACCTATGGCAGTAATGACCCGCGATATGAGCAATGCGTGTTCAATTGCATGAGGAAATTCGGCCTTAGATAAGCAAAGGAACTAGTTCCTTTGATGAAATAAAGACCCAATTAGAATCTGAATCCAAGTTATAAGGAGTCTCTCTGTTAAAAACAAAAAATGCTGCCACTGGCAGCATTTTTTTTCTAACAATTTATTCGTTGTCTTTATCTTTCTTTTCTTCTTCACGCTTTTTCTCTTCAGCTTTTTTAGCTTCTTCTCGCTGTTTTTCTTCTGCTTTCTTAGCTGCTTCACGCTGCTTCTCTTCCGCTTTCTTTTCAGCCTCGCGTTGTTTCTCTTCTGCTTTCTTTACAGCTTCACGCTGCTTTTCTTCTGCCTTTTTAGCTGCTTCGCGCTGCTTCTCTTCTGCCTCACGCTGTTTTTCTTCAGCTTTCTTAGCTGTTTCGTTCTGCTTCTCTTCTGCTTTCTTTACTTCTTCCTGTTCTTTTTTCTCATCTTCTCTTTCTGCTTCCTCAGTTGCTTTTGCTGCTTCATTGTTTACTTCTTCAACATCTCTTGCTTCTTCTTCCTCGATCTTTTCCACTTTATTTTCTAGCTCTTCTTCAAGCTTTGTTTTCTCACGGTCTGCTTCTTCAGTTGAAATTTGTCCGCTTGCTAGCTTTTCTTCTATTTTCGCCATTTTTTCTGCGAATTTAGCATCAGCTTCTTCTAGCTTCTTGAATCTCTTTTCCATTTTTTCAAATGACTTTTGGATATTTTTCATGATCGCCTGTTGAGCAGCAGGATTTTCAACCTTTGCTAAAACAGCTAAAAGAGAGTCTAAGTTGTTGGCAAGCTTGCTTTCTACCAAGTCTTCCGTTGGCTCTGTCAATTCACCATCAGTTTCTTCAGTCGTTTCTGTCTCTCCACCCTCAGTTCCTTCTGCCGCCTCTTCTTGAGTGCCTTCTGTACTTTCTTCTTCGGTTTCTGACTCATTATCAGCTTCAGGCAATTTTTCTTCAGCGAATTCCTGGATTGATACAGCCTCTTTTAAAAGCTCTTCCGCTTCAGCAACTTTTCCTTCAGCAATTAATGCATTTGCTTCAGCAATTCGTTCTGCCGCAAATTCTGCTAATAGTTTCGCTTCTTTATAATCATCAAATGTTACTGCAAGACGAATTTTTTCAGTAATGACTTTTACGAAATAAAAGAAATCCCCGGGAATCAATGAAACTTCATTCAAATCCACCACTTCAAGATCCTCTTCAGATTCTACAACTTCATTTTCTTCTTCTGCAGTTGTTGACTCTGTTGTTCTTCTGCAGTTGTTTCCTCAACAGGCTGTGTTTCCTGGCCTTCTGCCTCTGTTACTTCTTGAGTATTTGTCTCATCCTCGTTAGCGAAAACAGAAGCTGTTCCCATCGAAAGAACAAGTGCAGATGATAATACGGTACTGCCTAGTACGTGTGTGATTTTTTTCTTTTTCATATGTATGTTATCCCCCTTCTTTCTCGGTAAAACTTTCGACACAATCATTTTCTTTTTGTCGGTAAAATTTATACTTCTATAAATAATACTACTATTTACTCATTCAAATATCTGTTTGGAGGATACATGCCAAAGAGCCTAGTCCCAAAAAAGGAGGAGGCTCCTCGGTTAAATGCTCAATACATTGTTACGCACTAATAATCTTTTTAATCTTTCCCTGTGCCCCTCCAGATCAAATTGGGAATTATTCAGGATATTCATCGATATCGGCAGGTTTTCAAGAATTCTATACTCAAGGTCCTGTCTTGCTTTAAGGACATCAATGGTGCCTTCCAGCCCGCTTAGTCCATTTATGTGCCCGTATCCTTGTGACGTGTAATAGTCGACAAACCCTTTAATCCAGTCTTCAGATCGTTCGGTTACTGCTTTGCGGAAAGACTTCTCCAGGTCTTCCTGCTTCACGTAGACAAGCAAAGGATTCAAAGCTTTAACTGCCTGTGCAAGTTTTTTCACATAATCAGTGGTTGCTTCATCTGAAGCACCATACTTGATCATACCTACAGTCACAGGGTTTTGAATAAAACAGCATTCAAAAATATAGACCTTCTCTTCCGAAGCTGCTTGTTTTGCAAACTCTTCCCAGCTTTCAATAATGGTTGCCATATTCTCCTCCAATGGAAGTTCATATATATCTCTTTTGGATATGTTGGCAAACAATTCGTCAGGAAAATTACTGCCCAATTCATTTTTGAGCTTCATATAGGGAAGCAGGCGGCGATTCCTCTTAACGGTCACCCGCTCCTGAAAAACCTTGCTGAGACTGCCGCTCTCTTTAAGAAGAATTTCAAAATCTTCTTCTGTAAAATAAGCAACCCCCTCATAATCTGCCGGATGATCAAGGTTCCCTTCCATATAAAGCTCAGCAGACACTTGATTCTCGGTTAGAATTTCATGTATCAATCCTGCGGTTGTCGACTTTCCCGATCCTGGAAGACCCTCTACTAAAATTAACTTCGTCTTCATTTCATGCACTCCTATTAATTAGTTCCTACGATAATTCTTCACAGCCAGCGAGTTTCCCTCTTTCAACATAAAAAAAGAACCTAATCAGAGATGTTGATTAGGCTCTTGTGACCACTTCTTCTATTCTTTCTCTTCAAGGTCCTTGATCAGCGTCTTCATTTCACTGATTTCTTTACGCTGTGCCTTGATAATTTCATCAGCTAATTTTTTCACCCGGGGATCCTCTATTTTGGCACGCTCACTTGTCAGGATGGCAATGGAGTGGTGAGGGATCATCGCTTTCATCCATGATGTATCATCGACTGTTGTCTGGCTGCGTACCAGGAAAAGCGAAACCGCAATCAACAAGGCACTGCCGGCGAATATGCTGATGTTCACTTTCTTGTTAGTATACATTTTTAGCATGAACGCGAGCATCACAATCGCCATCACACCACCCATGATCAAGGCCATGTACAATCTTGTTTCACTGAAGAAGACATGATCAATACTATAGGCATTCAAATACATCAGAATGAACATGATGACCGTGGAAGTCAAAACCATCAGGGCAAATCTGCCATAGTTATTTTTCATCCTTTTCCCTCCTTTTCATTAATGACTGATATTCTACGAATACCCTACTGGCTAATAAATATTCTTCCAATTGATGGTTTGCCATTTTGCCAAAAGGGGTAAATACGGTTTGGTGCACCATGGTAGAATTTTACTAATTTACCTGATTATTTAATGAATTATTATTAATAAAATAATTTTTAATACACTTTCTTTTTGAGTAAAAACGCGAAAAAACACTTATATATCAACATTTTATGGATTCCTTCCTAATATTGTTTTTGACAATTCACATATCAAAAAGTATTCTAATATAGAAAAATAGGGAGGGGTAACCATGTCAAACCTAAATAGGCAGAAAATTGTGGACAGTGTCCCGCAAACTGGATTCTTCGGACATCCCAAAGGACTTTTCACTCTTTTCTTCACAGAATTCTGGGAGCGCTTTTCTTACTATGGAATGAGAGCGATCCTCGTATTCTACATGTATTATGAAGTTTCAAAAGGCGGATTGGGCCTAGATGAAACACTCGCATTATCCATCATGTCCATCTACGGATCACTCGTATATATGTCTGGTGTTATCGGCGGATGGCTTGCTGACCGTATTTTCGGTACTTCACGAGCTGTATTCTATGGTGGAATCCTGATCATGCTTGGACACATTGCGCTTGCAATTCCTGGAAGTGTAACCATGTTCTTCGTCTCCATGATCCTGATCGTCATCGGTACAGGTCTTCTGAAGCCAAACGTATCGACTGTCGTTGGTGAAATGTATAGCGAAAACGACGCTCGTCGGGACGCTGGTTTCACTATTTTCTACATGGGAATCAACGCAGGTGCATTCCTTGCGCCACTGATTGTTGGAGCAGTATCTGATGCTTACAACTTCCATTACGGCTTTGCTATTGCCGCATTCGGTATGTTCCTTGGACTAGTTGTTTTTGTCCTGACAAAGAAAAAGAACCTTGGCCTTGCTGGAACAGCAGTGCCAAACCCGCTTTCACCTTCTGAAAAGAAGAAAACTTATACGATCATTGCTGTTGCAATCGTCGCTATCGGTATTTTAAGTGCTATTTTAATTCCTGCAGGACTTTTAACATTCGAAAGCTTTATTAACCTTGTTACAATCCTAGGTATCTTAATTCCGACTGCGTACTTTATCGTCATGTACCGCAGCCCGAAAACAACAGAAGTCGAACGTTCTCGCGTTCTTGCTTATATTCCTTTATTCCTGGCAGCTGTCATGTTCTGGGCAATCCAGGAGCAGGGATCAACCATCCTTGCAAACTATGCGGACAAGCGTACGCAATTAGAATTCGCTGGTATCTCCATTTCCCCAGCTTGGTTCCAGTCGCTTAACCCGCTATTCATCATCATTTTTGCACCGATTTTCGCAGGACTTTGGGTGAAAATGGGGGACCGCCAGCCATCAATTCCTAAGAAATTCTCATTCTCATTGATGTTCGCTGGTCTTTCATTCCTTGTCATCCTGATTCCTGGATACTTCACAGGTTCAGATGCACTAGTCAGCCCATTATGGCTTGTACTTAGCTACCTGATCGTCGTATTTGGTGAATTGCTGATCTCACCTGTTGGTCTTTCAGCAACAACTAAACTGGCACCTGCTGCTTTCTCTGCACAAACGATGAGCCTCTGGTTCCTTGCAAGTGCTGCAGCACAAGCAATCAACGCACAAATCGTTAAATTCTACTCTGCTGAAACAGAGATGGCTTACTTCGGTACAATCGGTGGAGCATCCATCGTACTAGGTATCATCCTGTTCATCATGTCTCCGAAGATTCAAGGATACATGAAGGGAATCAAGTAATACAGTTATGCAAAAGACGGCTACTCCTATGGGAGGGCCGTCTTTTTTGCTGTATTGCCGACAAATATTTCTTTTTGAATTATTTTTTTGTTATGTTGTTAACATTAAGCAATAAGGGGGAATGAATTTGACTTATGTCCTATTAGCTATAGGATTTGCTTTGCTCATTAAAGGAGCGGACTATTTTGTTGAGGGTTCGTCAAAAATTGCCGCACTGCTCAGGGTTCCTCCCCTGTTGGTTGGTTTGACGATTGTCGCTTTCGGAACAAGTTCACCGGAAGCAACCGTCAGTATCATTGCGGCAATGGAAGGCAGCAGCGATGTTTCTCTTGGAAATGTCATCGGGAGCAATATCTTCAATATCACGCTTGTTGTCGGAGTCACAGCCATGATCAACCCGCTTGCTGTTGAAACAATGACAATCCGGAAAGAAATACCGTTCACCCTGCTGGCAAGTGTAGCGCTGGCTGTTGTCGCAAATGATATAGCACTCGATATGGCTAACATCAATTTGATTGGCAGAAGCGAAGGCTTTATCCTGCTTCTCTTCTTCATGATTTTCCTTTATTACATCATCGAAATTGCCTTGAATAACCGTGAACCAGCATCGGCGGTGTCCCAAGTTACCAGCAAAGGAACTTGGGGAAAGAATATTCTCTTCACTCTTGCCGGCCTCGCTGCCATTATCTTTGGCGGTGACCTGGTAGTTGATCATGCAACAGAAATTGCTCTTTCCCTCGGGATGAGTGAAACTCTTGTTGGCCTGACGATTGTGGCCGTCGGTACCTCATTGCCAGAATTAATCACATCAATTACCGCCGCTTTGAAAAAGAAAAGCGAAATTGCACTCGGCAATATTGTCGGAAGCAATATCTTTAACATCCTGTTCGTCCTGGGCGCTTCAGCTACCATCTCGCCGCTCGCTGTCAATGATAAGATCTTCACAGACATCGCCTTGATGATCATTCTGACAGCGGTCCTGCTGATCTTCTCCAGATCGAAATTCAAGATTTCAAAAGTAGAGGGAGCCATACTAGCAGCAGGTTATATCGCATACCTGGTTTATATTATTTTGCGGAATTAAAAAAAGCGAAAAGGCCTGACTGAATTGGCAGGCCTTTTGCATGTAATGAAGTATGTATATAGCAGCCTAGATGCTCACAATTTTGGACAAGTTTGAGTCTTTACGGTAGCGGATGATCGTCAGGTTTTGGTTAATGACCTTCGCTTCTCCGATTCGTTTGTACCCCATCTTCTCATACAAATAACAGTTGCGCTCTTCTGTCAGGATGGTATCCAGCTCCCATGTATCTGCTTCCGGGTACATGAGTTCCAGCCGTTTCATGACGGCCTGGGCAATCCCTTTATTATGGTGTTTTTCAAGGATGTTGATAATATGCAGCCTCATCAATCCAGGGGATTTTTCATAAACAAAGACACTTCCCGCCAGCTCACCCTCAAAGAGGATTTTAAAATAAGTGCCCCGTTCGAACCTGGCCGTGAATCTCTCCATCGTTTGGGTCACCGGGCTGGTTTCATGGTCATTGTACTTTTTATACAAAGGCATGAAAACTTCTCGCTGCAGAGCTAAAAGTTCCTCAGCATCCTCAATTGAAGCTTTTTTCAAGCTGATGCGTGAATGGATGATTTCAAATAACTGATCGAAATAGTTGAAAGGAATGAACTCACCATTCTCAACCATCTCCTTTATTTCCTCTTCACTTGCCCATCTCGCTTCAGACACTTCCTCTTCCTGGAGTTGCAGCTCTTCAATCGCAACATTTTGCCGAACCAGCCAGATGTCATCGAAGCCCTGCGAAAATCTCACTGTGAAGATTCGTTCGCCTTTTTCAATTTCCAGGTCGATTCCGATCTCTTCCTTTACCTCCCGGATGGCGGCCTGCTCACTATCATCACCCATGACCGCAGACCCCGCTGCCGAACAGTCCCACATATTCGGGAAGCCAATTTTCCACGGCTGCCTCCTTTGAATCAGAAACTGGCCGTCATCATTCACAATCCAGACATGAACAACAAGATGATAATCCCCAGCCTTCATCTCCTGCCCTCTTTCATGAATCCGATCCGTCATATGCCTGTATTGGTCGTAAATATTCCATAGTTCCATGAAAGACAACTCCCTTTCAAATTTGTTCTATAATTATACAATCCAATTGTAAATTTTGGCAGTTTTTTTGTGATTCCCTGTAAATTCAAGATTTTTGAGCAGCAGTAGAAAGGCTCCATCATCTTGGTGAATACATGTACGAGTCCAAGATTCGATAAAAAAAGAAGCATGCTTACCATGCTCCTTCATTCTCTATTTCACTCTTTTTCTTCTCATCCACTGTGTTGCGGCCCATTTGTCGCCGATCACGACTGGAGCTCCGCCATGCAGGGTCAAATCATTCAAGTCCTGGTTGTCATAAAAATATTCAAAATAAACGGCCATGCCCTTTTGCGGAGATACAGCAAAATTAAGCTTAGGGAAGTAAGTTTCTCCTCCCTGCTCGACATCGTTCAAGTACATGACCAATGTGCTAATCCGTGGGTTGCTGACATTTGACGAGAAAAAGTCAAAATGTGCCTTGTATTCCTGGCCAATTTTATAATTCAAGATTTGCAGGCCTTCTCCATGTTCATTCGGAATGCCCATAATTTGCGAAATCCTATGTTCCACTCGTGCAACAACATCATTTTCAGCTTCTTCAATGAACGTACTGCTGCTAGTCCTCAGTTCATCCACTTCACGGGTATTCCCGATTTTCGAGCGCTGCAGCTTGTCCTTCGACAGCTTCATAAGCTCATCGCATTCCTCGTCACTCAGTACATTACCCAAAATGACGATTAACGGTTCTTCCATTCTAGCAATTATGTTGATTTCACGATCGTCGGTTTTGATTTTGTTCCCGATATGATTAAAAATCGTTGGTTCCTTTACAGTTAAATCAACAGCATCCATTCTCAACTTTCATCAACCTCTTATTCATAAATTTTTCCAAAAAAATAGATTGATATATAAACGAAAGCATCATTCATTCTCTGTGTCCCTTGTTTCCTCCTATAATTCAAAATGGATGACAAAACCGAATCTTAAACTCTATTCAAATTTTCAATTTATTTTACAACGGTGGAAGGTGATTTACTATCTTTTTTTATTCCAGAACGTTCTGTTAAATTAGTCCAGTGTTCGAAAAATAAAAGGAGAAATTCCGTTTAAATTGAAAACAACCCTTATTTCCATTAAAATAGGGGTCGCTTTTCCGTCTATTTAATCCAAATCGTTGGATTTCGTCTTATTTATAGCAGTTAACCAGAATATCTCCGCTTATTTCAGCTTCAAAAGCGTCCTCTATATACAATAGCCGGAAATTCGCCGCTTAAGAATTCTCATACAACAACAAGAGAGCCTTATACTCCCTTTACTCTTTCAAGCGTAATATGAGGAAATCAGCATCTGAAAAAGCTTTACGCAAAATCGCTCTTGCTTCAATATGGTCCCAGAACAGTGCTGTATCAAGAGTGATCGAGCCACTCTCCAATGCATCAGAGACTTCTGATAACTCCTTCTTAATCTCCGGGTCATCTGCTTTTAAAAGAAGCCTTCGAACAGAGTCCAGATACTGTTCAAGTAAATCGGGTCGAGGCGATTGCATCATGACTTCGAACCTCCACTCTTTTTCTCAGCCAATCGCTTAGCTTCTTTCAGGAATTCTTCATTTGTCATTTCTTCCATCAGAACCTTCCTCACTAAGTCGTTATGCTCTTCTGTCACCTTGAACCCCGAAATTTCAAGCGAGGCCTTTGCATTTTTCATCGCCTTTTCTATCGCGTCAGCCATGAGACTGCCTCCCCTCTGGTGTCTCCTGAAAACCACTGTATTAATTGGGTATAATTGAAGCCAACAGCATACTGATCAGATGGCCGGATACGTTTTTCTCGAATTTTATTATATCCATTGAAAGCTCTCCGGTCTGTTCCACTTAAAAACAAAGAGAATCCCAGCTTCATCAGGATTCTCCTTCTAACCTACATCTTTATATATCTATCATATAATCTGCTCGCTGTATCGGCAATCAATTCTTTGAGTTCCACTTGATTGGCCCACTCTTCTGGTATAGCTTCGAGGCCATAGCTGGCACCGAGAATATTCCCGCAGATCGCACCGGTTGAGTCACTGTCTCCATCATGATTGACAGCGAGGATCAAAGCCTTCTTGAAATCAGATTCCTTCATTGCACAGTAGAGTGAAATTGCGAGTGCTTCCTCCGCAACCCAGCCCTGGCCTAGCTTTGTAATGGCAGTTACCGGTTTCTCCTCACTGCCGGCAAGCTCGATCGCACTCTCCATCGCGGCCAAGGTTTCTTCATGCTGAGGATACTTTTTTAGAATCACCATTGCACTCTGGGCACTTTCATCAATGCTTTTACCATTTAGGAGCTCAGCGATGATGACGGCCAGCGCCCCGGATGCTAAAAAACCCGACGGATGACCGTGAGTAATCGCAGCGATCTCCGCAGCCACCTCGAATGCTTGAGCAGGGTCTTTATGTAAAAATAACCCCACCGGCGCAACACGCATGACTCCGCCGCAGCCTTTGCTGGTGTTAATCGGATTCCACATCGTTCCCATTTTATTGCTTTCTAGCGCCGATAAGCACGTGTTTCCAGGAGCTCTTGGTGAAAACAATTCCTTATGTTCTAAAATACTTCCGTTCACTTCATGAGGCTGGGGGTCAAGCAGCCAGCCATAATGCTCATCCGGCAAACTCTTCGTCTGGGTATAAAGCCAGCGCAGATACGATTGATAGACACCGCTCCCCGCATAGCTGCCAATCCCGCGCTCACTCATGCGGTCATAAGCCCAGATCATGCCATCTGCAGTGAACAACGTCATCTGAGTATCATCCGAAATCAGCGCTTTTCCAGCATAATCATCAATCACTAAATCCGTAATTCCCTCTTCACCGAATCTCCACTTAATCTCATGCATCTTCATGAACTCAACTCTATAACCAAGAGCATCACCAACCGCGCCGCCAAGCAAGGACGCTATGAAAGTATCTTTTTTTGACATAGGGACTCCTTTAGCTTCCGTCTTTTCACACTATATTCGATGAAAGTTGTATCATTTCCTGCCTATGTCTATCGAACT
Source organism: Mesobacillus jeotgali (assembly GCF_031759225.1). Lineage (NCBI taxonomy): Bacteria > Bacillati > Bacillota > Bacilli > Caryophanales > Bacillaceae > Mesobacillus > Mesobacillus jeotgali. The sequence goes on along the minus strand of NZ_CP134494.1, from coordinate 680,246 downwards.
CCCCATGCAATCGGCACATAACCCATCAAACCCAACTAGTCAAAAGCTCACGAAACAAGGTCAAAACTGTATGAAAAAAGAGGAAAAACCCCGATTAAGGTTTTTCCTCTTTTTCATTTCAGGTCTGAAGAATCATCATAATCGTAGCGGAAGCCGTCTGTTTGATTAGGAGATTTTCCGCTTTTCTTGTTCTTCAATTCCTGTGCAGTTTGATTCTTGTCTTGCTGTTTTTTGTCAATGTTCAACTGATTTGCCTCCTTTTTGCTCCCTATTATCCCAAGTCGCTCATTTTCATATTCATAAGGCTGAATACAGTGGAAATACTAGGAGTACAAATCCTTTCCTATTCGAGGCCAATCATGCAGCGCAACTACGCAATCGACTTTATCAAATTTTTTGCCATACTGGCAGTTGTCATCATTCATACATTCCCCAGCAATGACCAGCAGGGTTATTTCGTTCTTGATAACCTTTCAAGATTCGCTGTTCCTTTTTTCTTTGTCGCTTCAGGCTATCTGTTCAGTCTAAAGGTGATTGATAATCCCCAGTCCTTCGCTTATTTCAAAAAATATGTCACAAAAATCCTGAAGATTTATGTTAGCTGGCTCATATTCTATGCGAGTTATGATGTAATAAGGATTTTATTGACGGATGGAAACGTTAAAGCCGAACTAGCCAAATACAAGGAAAACCTGACTGTTCTTAATCTCTTCTATTACGGTCAGGGAACGAGCGGGTATCAGCTGTGGTTCGTCATTTCACTGGTATGGAGCATCGTGATTTTATATCTCTTTTACAGGTTAAAAAGAATAAGGCTTCTTTTGGTGATCGCCTTTTGTTTGAATCTACTCGGTCTTTTCGGCCAGTCTTATTCTGTATTTGATGAGCTGCCAGTCAGCACAACCCGGGCTGCTCTATATATCAGCCTGTTCTATATAGTGATGGGATTCTGGCTTGCTTCGGTACACACCTGGCGAAAATATAGTGCCCGGACCTACTTCTACTTGTTTTGTATCTTTACGATCTTACAGGTTATAGAAGGGCTCTGGCTTCAGAAGGGGTTGGAGTCAAAACATGGTGAATACTTCTTTTCGACCATCTTCCTTACCCTATTTCTGTTCCTTTACGCCCTAAGTAAACCCCATCTCGGCAAAAACTTGTTGATCACCAAAATTGGCGGAAACTCTCTCGGCAGTTATGCCATTCATATATTTTTTATTGATATAGTGGATGTCTTGTTTTCAAAAATTGGCTTGGATCAAAGTACACATAACTTACTACAGAACTTGGTGGATGCGTTTCTTGTCTTTGTTTTGTCGTATCTTTCATATCACTTTCTACAGAAGATTAAGATATCACTAAAAAAGAATAGAGCCTGAAGATTCAGGCTCTACCTACTTACTTATGGAAGGTCTTGCATGGCTATAAACCGGTTCACAAGCCCCATATCTCTATAAATCCATTTCCTGAGTTCCCGCATGATCCAGCCTCTCCAAAATCCGTCTCTTCTGATAGAGCATCGTCGCCGTTTCTGCCAGGTCGCTCACCATGGATCGATTGGCGAAGGCGCCAAACACAATCCCGGCTACCGGCACCATCTGGAGCAGCTTTTTCCAGCCGAAGGATTCGGTGTAGGTCAATGTCACTTCACGCCAGCCTTGCAATTGGGAAATGACTTCCCGTGATTTACTTTCGTTGTTAAAATCAGTCAGTTCATTCAGGATTGCCTGCTTTCCAACCACGTCTGCCGAAGAAAACTGCAGGCACTTGATAATGAAGACTCGTTCCTTTTTGTCATTCGGGTCAAATCCATGGATGATTGCGATATCCTGTAGTGTTTTTAAGGAGAGGGCCAGAACTGCCGGAATATCGATCGCCAGGGTGAAAATCCCCCCAATACCTGTACTTGCTCCCTGGATCGTAGCTGCTTTCTTCCGCTGCTCACCCAGTGCCAGCGAAGTCTTCTTCATTTCTTCTACAGAAACATTTTCCAGATCCGAGAGCTGGCCAATTCTTCTGCCGGTCTTTTTTTCAATATAATTGAATACTGATTTCTCACTTGTTAAATACTGTCCGCCGGTTTGAATATAGCTGCCGAGCTCATCCAGCAAGAGGCCGACCTTTTCCTGGATGAACTTTGGCGTGAACCGGTCAAGCATCTTGAAAGGCAGACGGGTCAGCTTCTCCCAAAACCATAAACCCTTCTGGTCCTTCTCCCAATTTTCAATTTCTTTCAATTCATTCAGTAGGAATTCTTTTGAATCCATGCCCAACCATCCACCTGTCATTTTTGATACTATATTAACGGTTTACACTATTAAAAGGTTTCATTTAATATCAATGTTATAGAATTCTTTCGCCAATTCCCTGTAACGATCAGCGTTTATTTCCTCTTTCCGAACTCCATCTTCCGTCCAATGAGTAAAACTGGTTTCCGTCAGCACCATGCTTCCATCGGACGTCACCCTTGTCAGCAATGGCTTCTTATTAAATGGAGACTGCGGATGCTCCGTAATGATGTTCTTCATTTCGGATAAATCGCTGACATTCTCCACAGGCTCTCTGGAATCAAAAGCGTAACCAATTCTCCAATCAAGATCCTTATACTTCAACTTCATCTCGAAAAAGTAATCTCCGAATTCACTATCTTCTTTTTTCACGCGGAACTCACCGTTCGGAGAATGTATAACAGACCCATCCATCGGCACCGGCCTTAAAGGCAAATTTCCGCCAAAGCCAGTATCAACCAAGTACCTTTCCCCATCGTCATTCAGTAAAATCGCCGCATGCGTCCTGCCCGTTGGACTGAAGCCTTTTAAGTCCGGTATGTAGACAGAACCGCGGACCAACTGGACATCAAGCCCATTCTCTTTTAAAAACAAATAGAGGATGCCGTTCAGGTCATAGCAGAGACCGCCTTCTCCTCTTTCTATAACTTTTTCAAACAAATAACTGTCACTTAGATTATTCAGGTCACCCGAAAGTGTACATAAGTTTTCAAACGGCAAAGAGGATGCAGTTTTTTCCAGAAGGTCATCGACGTTCTCAAGAGTAATCGGGTTATCTATAGGAAAGTTTATTCGCTCACGGAACTTACGGTTTAAATCCTTCATGATTCAATCCCTCACTTCTGTATTCTATATACATAAGAATACAAGAAATGTCTGCTCTGTTCCTAATCTTGAGTGCAAATTTCTTTATGAGTCTTTTGAATTATTTTTCATCGTATTTCAGACAACTTTCGACATGTACCCTCTGTATTTCCGCTAAAAATTTTGAAAGTTTTATGAATATTAATAGATTTCTATTTTCGCTTTCTCGGTTTATGTAGGAATTTGGCACTATTCACATAGAATCGAACCATCCCCCTGCCATTGCTGGCTCGGTCTTTGTGTTGTAAAATTAAAAGGAAAGTTTATTGCAAGCGCTTGCATAATTTGTGTTTTTAAATTTTTTTACCAAATTGTGCAAACGGTTTCACTTAGAACTCATTGTTTAAGAAAGGAGGACTTCTTCTACTATTCTAGCAAGATCAATTCATTTAGGGAGGAATAGATTCGCATGAGAAAAAGCACAAAACGCAGTTTTTCTATTTTCATGACAGCGATCATGATCCTGAGCTTATGGCTCCCTTTTATACCTGTACATCAGGCTAATGCTGAAGGAAGTACTGTAACCTCTGAGACTGATCGCAAAGTGCGCTTTACTTACATCCGGGAAGACCAGAATTTTGGTCAATGGAATATATGGACATGGAATACAGGTGTACAGGATGGCCAGGTTGATTTTACAACAAAGGAAGGCAGCAAAGCCGTAGTTGATATCCCCGTTGGCCCTGATACTGCACAGATGGGATTTGTCTTGCGAAGTGCACCAAATTGGGATGATGGAACCCAAAAGGAATTTGGAGACCGTTTTATCAACGTCAGCAAAAATGATTCCATAACAAAAGCATTCATCACTAGTGGTGTAGAACAAATTCGCATCGTTCCCGACGGATCAGCTCCAGTCGTTGAAAATGGGAACGCTACTTTCTATTATCGTGATAAAGACCTTTTCGCAAATGATGCGATGAACACAATTGAAAAAGTAGAATTGAAGTTCAATAACGAAACAATCGAAATGACTTATGAGCCAGAGAATGAGAGATTCGTAACCTCTTATGACAACATTCCGGATGGCACAAATGAATATACCTTCCTTGTTACAAAGGATGGCGCTACGAATGAAGTAACAGATCCTTACAACACCGTTGATGGCAAGTCGACGATTACTCACACAAACACTGATTTAACTGTTTCCGGTTCTGTTCAGCCGGAAGAAATTGATTACAACCAAAATGCTGTTTTGACGGTAAATGTGGAAGGCCTGGCAGATGCCATTGAAGTCAGGAAGATTACTGCTGACGTTTCCGCACTTGGCGGATCGAAGGCTCTTGAGGTCGACCCAGCGCTAGGAAAAGTAACGATTGCAGTCGATGACAATGTCACAGCAGGCACTAAAACGATTCCGTTAACCGTGACAGATTCTTTTGGCAATGCCCATAATGGCTCAGCTACTGTCTCGGTAAAAACCAGACAATCCGTCGGCGAAAATGACTTTGACTGGGATGAGTCAATCATTTACTTCATGCTGACAGACCGTTTCTTTGATGGGGATTCCACTAATAACGATCCTTATGGATTAAACTATGACACTTCTGACCGCGGTACGTACCAAGGTGGCGATTTTAAAGGAATCACTGAAAAATTGGACTACTTAGACGAGTTGGGTGTTAATACGATCTGGATCAGCCCGGTTGTTGAAAATGTTAAGCACAATGTCCGCTACAAAGATGGTGATCCTTCTTATTATGGATATCATGGATACTGGGCAAGCAATTTTGGTGAATTGAATCCTCATTTCGGTTCCATGCAAGACTTCCATAACCTGATTGACGCGGCGCATGATCGCGGCATCAAAATCATGGTTGACGTGGTATTGAACCATACCGGTTATGGTTTAAAAGACATTGATGGTTCTGAGGAAAATCAACCAGCTGGATATCCAACAGATGCTGAGCGCAGCACTTTCAGCAGCCTTCTTCGCCAAGGTTCAAGTGAAGAAGTTGGATCTGATGAAGTTGTTGGCGAATTAGCTGGCCTGCCTGACTTCAAGACAGAAGATCCAGAAGTACGTCAGCAAATCATCGAATGGCAAACAGACTGGATTGAAAAAGCGACAACTGATAATGGCAACACAATCGACTACTTCCGTGTCGACACAGTAAAGCACGTGGAAGACGCAACTTGGAAAGCATTCAAGAATGCAATCACTGAAAAAATGCCTGAACACAAGATGATTGGTGAGGCTTGGGGAGCTAGTGCAAAAGACAATTATGGCTACCTTGAATCAGGTATGATGGACTCCCTGCTCGACTTTGACTTTAACAATATTGCCCATTCCTTTGTAAATGGAAATCTGAATGCTGCTAATGATGCTTTAGTATCACGTAATGAGAAAATCGATAACACCGCAACTTTGGGTCAGTTCCTGGGAAGCCACGATGAAAATGGATTCCTTTTCGATGCGGGAAATGACGAAGGCAAACTGAAAGTGGCTGCTTCCCTTCAGGCTACAGCTAAAGGCCAACCAGTCATTTATTACGGTGAAGAACTTGGACAATCTGGAGCAAACAATTATCCACAATACGATAATCGTTATGATCTGGCATGGGACCAAGTTGAAGGCAATGATGTCCTTGAACATTACAAAAAGATTCTGAACTTCAGAGGCGATCATTCTGAAGTGTTCGCAAAAGGTGAGCGTGCTACAATCGCTGGATCAGACACTGATCAATATCTACTTTTTGCCAGAAATTACGGAAATGAAAACGCATATGTAGGATTGAACATCGCTGATAGCGCAAAAGAAGTAACACTTACGGTTGATGGTGAAAACCCAGTGGTCACAGACCATTATTCTGGCGAAACCTACACTGTATCAGCTGGGAAAGTGACCTTGACAATCCCTGCAAAAGCTGATGGCGGAACAGTTTTACTTACAGTTGAAGGCGGAACTATTACACCAGCCGAAGACGGTGATGACAATGGCGATGGGAGCGGAGATGGAACGGTTGAGCCAATCCCTGCGAATCATGTCCGTATTCACTACAAACGTGACGATAACAATTATGAAAACTTCGGTGCATGGCTTTGGAACGATGTAGCTTCCCCTTCTGGCAACTGGCCTTTAGGAGCAACTCGCTTTGAAAAGACTGACAGCTATGGCGCATATATTGATGTAGAGCTTAAAGAAGGAGCAAAGAACATCGGCTTCCTCGTCATGGATGTAACGAAAGGTGATGCTGGGAAAGACGGCGGAGACAAAGGCTTTACCATCACATCACCTGAAATCAATGAAATTTTTATCAAGCAAGGCGATGACAAGGTATACACTTACGAACCAGTCAACCTTCCTGAAAACACTGTCCGCGTCCATTATGTACGTGACAATGCTGATTATGAAAACTTTGGTCTCTGGAACTGGGGCGATGTCGCTGCACCTTCTGATGGCTGGCCAACAGGAGCTGCTTCCTTCTCTGGCACAGACCGTTATGGTGCGTACGTTGATATCAAGCTAAAAGAAAACGCAAAGACAATAGGTATGATCACTCTCAATAAGACCAACGGAGACAAAGATGGCGGCGACAAGTCATTCAACCTGCTAGACAGATATAACCATGTCTGGGTAAAACAAGGCGATGACAATGTTTACGTTTCTCCTTACTGGGAACAGGCTACAGGCCTGACATCTGCTGAAGTGATTTCCGAGGACACGATTTTACTGAGCTTTACCATGACTGACGGCTTAACAGCTGAAGACCTGAAATCGAAACTGGAGATTAAGGACGCAGACGGTACATCTGTTGAGATTGAAAGTGTGAAGATTGCAGGAGACAAAAAAGTAGAAGTAAAAGCTCAATTTGATTTAGAAAAGCTTCCTTTGTCCATCACGTATTCGGGCAGAACCGTTTCTGCTTCATCTGGCTGGAGAATGCTTGATGAAATGTTCGCTTACGAAGGTAACGACCTTGGTGCCACTTATAAAAATGGAGCAGCTACAGTAAAGCTTTGGGCTCCGAAAGCAAGCAAGGTTGTGGCAAACTTCTTCAATAAAGATAATGCAGCAGAGCAAATTGGCAGCATTGAATTAACAAAGGGTGAAAAAGGTGTCTGGTTTGCGAACATTGAACCTGGCGACCTGGATGTAACCGATCTTAAGGGTTATTTTTACCAGTATGAAGTGACAAATGATGGAGTGACAAAAAAGGTTCTTGATCCTTACGCAAAATCGATGGCAGCGTTCACTGTGAATACGAAGGGTGAAGCTGGTCCGGATGGCGACACCGTTGGTAAAGCGGCGATTGTTGACATGAGCGGAACAGACCCTGAAGATTTCGACCATGCAAAAATCAAAGGCTATGAAAAGCGTGAAGACGCAGTAATCTATGAAGTACACGTACGTGACTTCACATCTGACCCTTCAATCGAAGGTGAACTGAACGCTAGATGGGGTTCTTACAATGCCTTCGTCGACAAGCTGGATTATATTAAAAAGCTTGGCGTAACACATGTTCAGTTACTTCCTGTCATGGCTTGGTATTATGGCGATGAGACGAAGATGGGCCAAAGAGAACTGGATTACTCTGCTGGCGGCAACGAATACAACTGGGGCTATGACCCACACAGCTACTTCTCGCCGGATGGCGCATATTCAGAGGATGCAACAGATCCTGAATTACGCGTAAAAGAATTGAAAATGATGATTGATGCAATCCATGACGCTGGAATGGGTGTCGTGCTTGACGTTGTTTATACTCATATGGCACAAGCGAGCCAGCTGAATGATATCGTTCCAAACTACTATGCGTTCCAGGATGCTCAGGGCAACTTCCTTGGCGGCTTCGGAAACAACCTGGCAACAAGCCACAAAATGGCTGAAAAGCTGATGGTAGATTCAGTGAAATACTGGTTTGAAGAATACAAGATTGATGGAATGCGTTTTGATATGATGGGTGACGCAACCTATCCTGCAGTACAGAACGCATATGATGCAGCTGCATCTGTAAATCCTGATGCATTGTTCATCGGTGAAGGCTGGAGAACATTTGCTGGCCACATCGCCGAACCTGAACTAGCTGGCATGGGTGCTGACCAGGATTGGATGGATAAAACAGATGATGTCGGTGTGTTCTCTGATGAAATCCGCAACGAATTGAAATCAGGCTTCGGTTCTGAAGGTGAGCCTCGATTCCTGACTGGCGGTCCACGAGATATCAACACAATCTTCAACAATATCAAAGGTCAGCCTGGTAACACAGCTGACGACGATCCAGGCGATATGGTCCAATACATCGCGGCACACGATAACCTCCCGCTGTACGATGTTATTGCCCAATCGATTAAGAAGGATCCTGCCAAACCTGAGATCAATCTTGAGATTCACAAGCGCATTAGACTTGGTAACTCTTTGATCCTGACTTCACAGGGTACTGCTTTCCTACACGCAGGCCAGGAATATGGAAGAACGAAGCAATGGAAAGCCGACGGAGTTCCAGAGCAAAAATACCACGAATTGAAGGATGAGCAAGGGAACCCATTTGGTTACTTCATCCACGATTCATATGATTCATCTGATGCAATCAACATGTTTGACTGGCAAAAAGCAACAAACAAGAAGGAATACTCAGTCAACACGACAACACAAGCCTATACTCAAGGCCTGATTGAGCTAAGAAAGTCAACGAATGCTTTCCGCCTTGGCGAAATGGAACTCGTTGACCAGAATGTAAGCTTGCTTGACCTGCCTGAAATCAAGGATACAGATTTAGTCATCGCATACGAAAACGTATCAACAGATAACACTGGCACGTATTATGTATTCGTAAACGCTGATACAAAAGCTCGTACCTTGACATTAAGCGACCTTGACTTCTCAAAAGCTAAGGTGCTTGTCGATAACGACGAAGCGGGGAAAACACCTGTTTCCAAGCCAACAGGCTTTAAGCTATCAAATGGCAAGTTAACTCTTGATCCATTAACAACAGTAGTCATCAAAGTTGACGAAAAAGGAAAGAAAAAGGGACAGAAAAAATAACCTTCTCTCGACAGGTACCATCCTTCCAGATGGTACCTGTCGTTATTTTTGCCTCAATAGTTTACTAACATTGGCATCAAGGGTATCATTAATATACTATCATTGAACGACTAAGGAGAATCGGATGCTAGATTACAGATTGTACAAGGGCCGCGGTTCGGAGTATATTGTATTGCTGCACGGGATTGGCGGGAATTCCAATATCTTTTACAAACAGCTGAAGCCTTTTCTGAAAAAATATAATATCCTGGCGATTAATTTGCCTGGCCATGGAAACTCGCCGGATATTGATTCATATAAAGATCGATTTTCCTTTGACATGGTTGTGAGTGAGATTGTCAAAACCTTGGACCATCTTTCGATTCGCAAAGCGCATTTTGTCGGCATCTCACTGGGAACGATCATCGTCCACCACCTGCTTCAAAAAGAACCTGGACGTGTGAGGTCCGCGGTTCTTGGCGGTGCGATTACCAGACTGAACTTTTTTGGAAAATCTTTAATTAAATTAGCCTGGCTCATCAAAGACTTTCTCCCGTTTATATGGCTGTATCGCATATTAGCGTTGATCCTGATGCCGAAAAACAACCATAAAGATTCCCGGCGATTTTTCATCCAGGAAGCTTATAAAATGAAACGTGCCAATTTCCTTGCCTGGTACCCTCTGGCAGGTGATGTGGAGGCCACTTACAGCCAGGTTCAGGAAAATAGCCAGGATGTCCCCAAGCTTTATATCTCAGGAGCTGAGGACCATATGTTTGTCCGGGAGCTCGAGGAAGACCTGAATGGCGATGAAAGCTCGGAGTTGGTGATCCTTGCCGAATGCGGCCACGTCTGCAATATCGAAAAAGCCGATGAATTCAACGAACTCTCTCTTGATTTCATGGACACATACAAAACGAAAAAAGCGAATATCAGTTAATAAAAATGGGGAGTGAGCCACTTTGGCTTACTCCCCATTTCATCATTGAGTTTAATAGTAATAAAACGGATATCTAGGCGGCGGGCAGCACGGATAAACTTGCGGGTAAAAGCCCCCATAGTAAGGGCGCGGATAAAACAAAGCGCCTCCCAATAACCCTCCAGCCAAACCACCTAAGAATGGCAATCCAAACCCCCAGAACCTCTGATCCTGCGAACGATAAGGATGTCTGTATGCATGCATACGGCTTACCTCCCTCTTCTCTTTTTGTGCTCACTAATTTTATATGCGTTTATCACGGTTTTGGCTTGGGCGAATGCACATGGGAGGTGGATTTACGGGTTGGACGCTTGTGCTGGAGCATTGAGGCCTCTATTTATTCCTTAAAATCTGATTATATTCCTTAAACTACTAGATATATTCCTAACTTTTTTGATATATTCCTGAAAATCCAAAATATCTTCCTTAATTTCCGAATATATTCCTAAATGGGCCTTTACGGGTGTAACCAAAATCGAGTAGGAGGGGGTGACTAACCCCCGACCTCTCACACCACCGTACGTACCGTTCGGTATACGGCGGTTCAATTAAGTGTGACGTAGAAATTCATATCTTTGATATAGACTTTTGAGCCCTCGATGACTCCAATAAGAGTTATCGAGGGTTTTGTGTAAGATTGGACTTGAGGCAATTCTCCAAAATTTCTTTCTGGAATTTCCCCATTCGTATGCCTTTTGGTCTGGAACGCCAAGACTTTTGAGTTTTCTTACTCTTGTCTTCGGGTTCTTCCATTGTTTCCATTCAATCATACGGAGTCTTCTTCTAATCCACTCATCAAATTCTTTGAATTTACTTGGTGTATCAGCTAATGCAAAATATCCACACCATCCCGTTAGAAATTGATTCAATTTCTCAATTCTAACTTCCATGGGGATTGGTTTAGAACGGGATGTTAACTTTCGTATTTTAGCTTTTAGCCTTTTAACACTTTCGTTGGCTATTCGAACCTTCGGTTTCTTATTAACCGTAAAGCTAAAGCCAAGGAATTTTCGTTTCCACGGGCGGTCAACCGCTGATTTCCCTCTGTTTACTTTGAGCTTTAATTTCTGCTCAATGAAGCATGTAATGGAGTTCATTACTCGTTCTCCAGCTTTCTTCGATTTCATGTAAATATTACAATCATCGGCGTATCGGACAAACTTGTGACCTCTCCTTTCTAGTTCTTTATCAAGCTTATCCAAAAGTATATTCGAAAGAAGAGGGCTCAGGGGACCTCCTTGTGGTGTTCCTTCTTCTGCATCGTAGACTACACCATTTATCATGATTCCTGCTTGGAGATATTTTCGAATTAGCTTCAAGACCAATCGGTCTTGGATTCTGCTTGCCAATATCCCCATCAGCTTGTCATGATTCACTTTGTCAAAGAACTTCTCCAAGTCCATGTCAATCACCCATCTGTAACCTTCACTTATATATCCCCTTGCTTTACGTACAGCGTCATGGCCTCTTCGGCTTGGCCTAAACCCATAACTATGTTCCGAGAAGGTTGGGTCAAAAAGCGGAGTTAAAACTTGGGCGATTGCCTGTTGGATGAAACGATCTATCACGGTAGGTATTCCAAGTAACCTTACTCCACCGTTCGGTTTCGGGATTTCGACTCGACGTACTGGGTTAGGTTGATAGGTACCTTTCCTTAAAGAATCACAAAGGGTGTCCCAGTTCTCATAGAGATGTCTTCGTAGGGATTTTACGGACATTCCATCTATGCCGTGACTCCCTTTGTTCTTCTCCACACGTTTAAGTGCTTCTATTAAGTTTTCCCGTGATAGAATCAGATTCATTAACATGTGATATTTCCTTTCGACGTGAACGTAGAAATCTAATTATGTTATTCCTGCTCCACCCTCATGAAGTCCCCTGTGGATTCACCACTTCCTCCTTCAAGTAAGTCCTTTCGGATTGTCTGCTTCTACACAGGAATTGTATGCCTAGTTCTCGTTCTTCCTAATTGTTCAGTCCTTCCCTTACCGTCTCGAGCCGGTAAAGTACTATGACCTCTGCTGACTTCTGATTGTTCAGCTATCTATTGCTAGATAGGTTACCAAGTGTACTTGGCTTTCCAATCAGACCTCCCCGGGTAAGAGTACAGTCTTTCCCTCCATCTATCTGCTTCATTTACTCTGTACCACCTTCGGCAGTAAGGACTTTGTTTTGTTCTGCAAACTCATCCAATGGTACCTAGCCTTATATGAAGTTCGTGTTCCTCAGACCGGAGGTTTGCCGCTCGCTTCCTTCAGATTCCGCGTCACCGCGGACACCCTTGCGTTAAGCTAACCACTACTACTGCCTTCATGGCTCGGGACTTACACCCTATAGACTGCACCCATGCCGGGCGCACAAAAGAAGCATGAAAGCCATTCACGGCTTCCATGCTTCCCAAACTCTTAAACTTTAAACTTCGCGACCATCTCTCTCAGGTTCTCTGCAAGCCGTGCGAGTGATGCGGATGATGATGCGACTTCTTCCATTGAAGCCAGCTGCTCTTCTGTTGCGGATGCGATTTCTGCTGTGCTTGCGACGGAGCCGCGGGCGATTTTAGTTACCTCGTCGATAGAAGCGTTCACCTGCATGACACTTGCCGACATTTCTTCTGAAATCGCGGAGACTTCCTGGATTTCCGAACTGACATTTTCGATTGATTTAAGAATCTCATCAAATGTTCTTCCAGTGTCTTCTACCAATAAAGTTCCCTCGGAAATTTCCGCCGTTCCTTTGTTCATCATTTCAACAACCTGGTGGGTCTCTTTTTGAATCACTTCAATCAAGCCGGAGATCTGGCTCGCTGACTGCCTTGAAAGTTCGGCCAGCTTTCGGACTTCATCCGCGACGACTGCGAAGCCTTTTCCATGTTCACCGGCTCTAGCGGCTTCAATCGCTGCGTTCAAAGCAAGTAAGTTGGTCTGGTCAGCAATCCCGGTAATGACCTCAATGATTTTGCCAATCTCAGCTGATTTGCGATCCAAATCTTTGATGACGGCATTCGTTTCACTTGTCGTATGATTGATCGTCTTCATCTTTTCGATCACTTTTTCCAGAGATTCATGTCCGAGCATTGCCTGTTTCGTCGTATCAGCTGCGGACTCTGCGACTGTGGATGTGGTGACGGCTACCCTCTGGATTCCTCCGGCCATCTCTTCTACTGCCTTCGCACTTTCTTCCGTATTCTTGCTTTGCAGTTCTGCACCGCCGGCAACTTCCTGGATGGCTGTTGCTACCTGGTTCGTGGCCGAATTGGTCTGGTCAGCACTTGCCATCATTTCCTCAGCAGATGCCGCAACCTGCTCAGATGTACTGCTTACCTGATAAATCAATTTCCGCAAGTTTGTTGCCATCTCATTGAAATCCGCAGCCAACTGGCCGATTTCATCATTATTTTTCACATTGATTTTTTCAATAGCCAGGTTACCATCTGCCATTTGCTTAGCTGCGTTAGACACTAGCTGGACAGGCTTGGAAATGATCCGGCTGATATAGGCAGCAATCGCTGTTCCAATGATAAAAGCTGCCGCACTGAGCAAAATGATGAGCAGCGCTACTTTTTGTACTTCGCCGGATAAAGTTTCACTCGTAGCATTCAGGGCATCCTGCTGGTACTCGATTGCATCTTCAGCGGCAGAATTCAGGCTAAAAATCAGCGGATTTCCTTTTTCCTGCATCAATAATCTGACCTTGACCGTTTGCTCATCCCTTATTAAAATAAAGGCCTCTGAAGCCATCTCATAATATTGTGCCTCTGCTGCGATAAGGTTCTCTCCTACCTTTTTCCCCTCCGCCGATTCCGTTGAGCTCATGTATTTCTGAGAGGTCTTTTTAAAATCTTCAACAGCGCCTTCAAATTCAATCAGACTTTCACCATCGCTATTCGCCATATATTTTTGAAGAGCCAGCTGCTCCCTCATAATGGCATCCTTCATCTCGACAATCTGATTCAGCTTTTCCATCCGGTCAGCAATCGATGACGAGTACTGGCTGTTCATCCTGCCGAATTGAAGGTTGGTGATCACCGCTACCAACGCCAGCAGCGCCAGCACAGAAAAGAAGCCAGCAAATAGTTTTTTCCGTACCGTGAACTTCGTATTGAGCTTTACCTGCTTAACCTTGAATCGCTTTTTGATCTTCATCATCCGCTCTCCTTAGCAGCGCAAATCGCACCGTATTCTATCTACTAAGTATTTCGGCTTATATTCTTTTTTTTTTAGAGCTTTTGGCATCCTTTTAGAGAAAGTTAGCCAGATTAATAGAAACGAGCTAAAGGTTGGGAAATAAAAACGCTTGGATTTAATTAAAATCCAAGCGCCTTCTAATTAACTTGCTTTTTTCTTCTTGTCCCTCTCCACTTTGTCTTCATAAAACAGCGCGAAGTCCGGATCGATTTTTCCGATTCCGAGATACCTGGCTTTGTAATCCTTCAACAGCGCGAAGAATTGCTTTCCGAGGATGAGGATGACGACAACGTTGATGAAAGTCGGGATGGCAGATGAGATGTCCGCGAAATACCATACCGTCTGCCCTGGCAGGCCGAATACGACTCCGTAGACGACCATCAGCGTCCCTGGGATTGGGTACAAATAAATGAATGTTTTCAGGATTCTGTTTTTCACCTTTGATTTTCCTTTTAAAAGGTGGCGCAGCACAATTTCGTAATAAGAGTACCAGCCTGTCACCGTCGTCAGACCGAATAACAGGATCGATACGGCAATCGTGATCCGGCCGAATGAACCGATTCCCGTTTCGAACGCCGTAAGCGTCAGGTCTGCTCCGGTCAGGCCTGTGGACCATGCTCCGGTGATAATGATCGTGAATGCCGTGATTGAAGACACGATGATGGTATCTATGAATACCTCAAAAGCACCCCAGATGCCCTGTTTTACCGGATGGTCGACCTTCGCAGTCGAGTGGATCATCGGAGAAATTCCCCAGCCTGCTTCATTGCTGTAAACCGAGCGCGCCATCCCCATGTGGATGACCTGGGCAACCGCCGCACCGGCAAAGCCGCCAACCGCAGCCGTTCCGCCAAATGCTCCGTCGAAAATCAATGCAAATACATTGCCCATTTGAGTAATATTCGAAATGATGATGAACAGACCTGCTACAACATAGAACAGAACCATCGCCGGAACAAGCTTCGACGCCAGCTTCCCGATATGTTTGATCCCGCCCCAGACGACAAAATAGACAAGAATCGAGAAGAGGATCGATGCAGGGATCATCCCAATATCAAATGTAGAACTGATCGCTTCAGAGATTGTGTAATTTTGCATCGTAATAAAGAATGTTGAAAAAATACCGAATCCGAAAATGACTGCAGGGAAAATCCAATATTTAAAATTGCGCTCTTCCCCAAGCCCCTTTTCCATATAATAAGTCGGCCCGCCGTACGGGTCGCCATTTTCATCCGTGCTTCGGTAATAAACCGACAAGGTGACCTCAACCGTCTTGATGATCATCCCGAGCAAAGCGGTGATCCACATCCAGAAGATCGCACCGGGTCCTCCCACCGCGATGGCTGTGGCAACACCACCTATGTTCGCGACGCCAACAGAACCGCCGATCGCTGTCGATACTGCTTCAAAGGATGAGATGACCCCTTTCTTCCCATCCTCTGTCTTTTCCTTTTTAAAAATACTGCTGAAGGTCGCCTTCAGGATATGCGGCAGGTGCCTGAACTGAAAGAAGCCGCTCCCGATTGTAAAATAAAGCCCGACAAAAACCATTGTGAGGATTAAAGGCAACCCCCATAAGAATGCTGATAAACTCGATAACACGTGATCCATGCTGTCTCCCCTTTGCTGTTCGTTGATCTTTGTTGCTTCGCTGTGCATTGACCTTTGTTGCTTCGCTGATTGTTAATCTTT
Organism: Mesobacillus jeotgali; assembly: GCF_031759225.1. Taxonomy (NCBI): domain Bacteria; kingdom Bacillati; phylum Bacillota; class Bacilli; order Caryophanales; family Bacillaceae; genus Mesobacillus; species Mesobacillus jeotgali. The sequence continues at coordinate 664,274 of NZ_CP134494.1, read as the reverse complement.
GTTGTTTTGCTAATCGTTGATCTTTGTTGCTTTGCTGATTGTAATCTTTGTTGCTTCACTGATTGTTAATCTTTGTTGTTTTGCTAATCGTTGATCTTTGTTGCTTTGCTGATTATCAGTTCTTCCGATACATGATCTCCCCGCCGATGATCGTCATTTCGATGTCCATCGTTAACAGTTCATCTGGATCTGCCATTTCAAATGGATTCGCGGAGTATACCGTCATATCGGCAAGTTTGCCGCGAGCAATCGTGCCTTTAATGGTCTCTTCGTTCGTTGGATACGCACCCAGCTCGGTGAACAGGCGGAATGCATCCACCATCGACAGCTTCTGTTCTGGCACATAGCCTTCATGGGTTTCACCCGGCTTTTTGCGTGTCACGGCTGCGTGGATTCCGAGGATTGGGTCAACCGGCTCAACCGGAGAGTCAGAGCCGCCAGCACAAATGACGCCAGCTTCCATCAGCGTTTTCCATGCATATGATAGCTTGATCCGCTTTTCTCCAAGGCGCTCCTGCACCCACGGGAAATCGCTGGCGATGAAGCGCGGCTGGATATCAGCAATCCGGCTTGGCGCTTTCAGGCGAGGAATCAGTTCCTCCCGCAGAACCTGAGCATGGATCAGCCTGTCGCGATACGCGGCGGCTGGAAATTTATCGAGCACGTCCAGCATATTTTCGAGCGCTTTGTCGCCAATCGTATGGACCGCAATCGGCATGTCCAGTTCTCTTGCACCACGGACGATTTCGTACATCTGCTCCTGGTCATACATCGCATTGCCGTAGTGACCCGGCGCGTCGCTGTATTCTTCTGACAGCAGCGCAGTCCTCCTACCGAACGCTCCATCGGCAAAAATTTTAACAGCGCCGATATTCAAAGTGTCATTGCCAAAGCCCGTGTACATTCCGGCTTCTTTTAGATTTGGTAAAAACTCATGGTTGATCAGAAGATTGCTTCGCAAGCCCACCTGTTCCCCGTTCAGCAGCTCATTGAAAATGTTCCATGTCATTTCAAGGCCGCCAAGATAGAGCGGGTCATTCGTATGGACACTCGTCAGCCCTTTGCTCATCGCAAAATGCATCGTCTGGCGCATCGCGTTTTTCCAATCATCGTACGAGCGCTCAGGAATATGCTGCCTGATCAGGTTCATCGCAGATTCCAGGAACAGTCCGGTCGGCTGCTTCGTCCATTCATCCAACACGATCGTTCCGCCTTCCGGAACCGAAATCGCTGGGTGATAGCCACTCACTTCAAGCGCCTTGCTGTTGACGATTGCCGCATGAAGGCATGTCCTCGTCATAAACAGCGGGTTGGCTGGCGCCACATAATCCAGCTCAGCAATCGTTGGAATTCCCCCATCGGTAAAAAGATTCTCGTCCCAGCTGCTGCCGACTATCCACTGGCCTGGCTCAAGCTGACTGGCTTTTTCCTGGATTTTAGCGAGCATGTCATGCTTGGAAGTGACTCCAACAAAATCAAGATTGATAAAACTGTCGGCCATGATGGATAAGTGAAGATGGCTGTCAATCAAGCCAGGAGTCGCAGTCTTTCCCTCAAGGTCGATGATTTGCGCGTTGCTGCCCCATTGCAGCACCATATCAGCTGAGGTTCCCATATCGATGAAACGGCCATGTTCGATGACGACGGCCTGGACAATAGGTTTGCGTGAATTGAATGTGTAGATCGTTCCGTTTGTGTAGATGGTTCTCAAGATGATTCTCTCCTTTGGTTAAAAGTGAGACAGGTCATGCTTGAAAATGTTCGGAGTGCGCATACGGACGTATGCAAAAGGAGTTTGACTGAAGGGGATAGTGGAAAAGCTCTACGCATGCAAAAAAGCAATGATAGAAAATAACCTATCATTGCTTTTTACAATATACGTTATCCTCCATTTCGATCAGTAGTTCTCCATGCACAAAAACAAGCATGACAGTCTGCTCCTTATTCAGGAAGCATCCCAGCAGTAACCAGTCTGACCCTGGCCACGCTTCGGCAAACAACCCTTTCATCCATCATCAACGATGTCATACTCCGATGGACTACTCTTGTTATTCGCTCCTCTACCTCACCGATCTGATAAGATCATATGAAATTAGGTTAATAGTATCAGAATGTTTTATTTAAATCAAGATTCTAAAATGTTGGAAAATGTTCACTGTTTTTTACTTTCGCTTTTTTTAAAATGAAGAAGAAAGGAAGTGGAATATGATCTTAAAAGAAAGAACCAAACCAGAAGAATTAGTAATCTTGCAATCCCTTCAGCCACGGATGGAATTGGAAGAGAAAGATGCGCAATACCTGTGGACACTGGAGAAAGGCTATGAAGGTGAAGTGCAATTCGACCAATGGTTTACGAATCATCGAGTTGAAAGTCTCATTATCAACGACCTGTTGCTGGAAGTGAATGGCACCCTTTTTCAAATCGACTCCTTCGTGATCACACAGGACCGTCTGCACCTTTTTGAAGTGAAGAATCTTGAAGGGGACTACTATCTCGATGGAGACAAATTCAAGACTGCCGCCGGCAAAGAAACCAAAAACCCCCTCCACCAACTAAGCCGCGCAGAATCACTCCTTAAACAACTGCTCAAGGAACTTGGCTTCTACATTCCTCTTGAACCTCACCTCGTGTTCATCAACCCGGAATTCGCCCTTCTGCAAGCACCATTGAAATCACCCATTGTTTTGCCAAACCAACTCAACCGCTTTATGGATAAAATGAACAGAACCTCTTCGAAGCTGAATAGCAAACATACCAAATTGGCCGAAGCATTATTGTCATTGCATATTACGAAGTCACCGTATTCAAAAGTGCCAGGTTATGATTTTGAACTGTTGAGGAAGGGGGTTATTTGTGGGGAATGCGGAGGGTTTTGTGAATTTCATAGTAAAAGCAAATTCATTTGCAGTCACTGTGGCCACACGGGGAATATTGATACCGCTGTTGTCCGAACTGTTAAGGAATTTCAACTGCTGTTTCCTGAATTTAAGGTTACAACGCAGACTATATTTGATTGGAGTGGCGGCATTTTGTCTAAGAAAACCCTTAGAAGAATATTAAAAGATAACCTTACCTACATTGGTGATTTTAATAGGCGATATTACGAATAATAATCCTTGATCAGTGTCCGATTTTTGCGGACACTTTTTGTTTTGTGCAGCTTCGAACTTTCTGCTACCGTAATTCAGGACGGTCCCTTTTTCGGGCACAGCTTCGAACTTTCTGCTACCGTAATCCTGGCGTGGTCCCTTTTTCGGTCGCAGCTTTGAACATTCTGCTACCGTAATCCTGGCACGGTCCCTTTTTCGGGCACAGCTTCGAACTTTCTGCTACCGTAATCCTGGCGTGGTCCCTTTTTCGGGCGCAGCTTTGAACATTCTGCTACCGTAATCCTGGCGCGGTCACTTTTTCGGGCGCAGCTTCGAACTTTCTGCTACCGTGATCCTGGCGCGATCCCTTTTTCGGGTGCAGCTTCGAACTTTCTGCTACCGTAATCTTGGCGCGGTCCCTTTTTCGGGCGCAGCTACGAACTTTCTGCTACCGTAATCCTGGCGCGGTCACTTTTTCGGGCGCAGCTACGAACTTTCTGCTACCGTAATCCTGGCGCGGTCCCTTTTTCGGGCGCAGCTACGAACTTTCTGCTACCGTAATCCTGGCGCGGTCACTTTTTCGGGTGCAGCTTCGAACTTTCTGCTACCGTAATCCTGGCGCGATCCCTTTTTCGGGCGCAGCTTTGAACATTCTGCTACCGTAATCCTGGCGCGGTCCCTTTTTCGGGCGCAGCTTTGAACATTCTGCTACCGTAATTCAGGCGGGATTCCTTTTTCGGGCGCAGCTACGAACTTTCTGCTACCGTAATCCTGGCGCGATCCCTTTTTCGGGTACAGCTTCGAACTTTCTGCTACCGTAATCCTGGCGCGGTCCCTTTTTCGGGCGCAGCTACGAACTTTCTGCTACCGTAATCCTGGCGCGGTCCCTTTTTCGGGCGCAGCTTTGAACATTCTGCTACCGTAATCCTGGCACGGTCCCTTTTTCGGGCGCAGCTTTGAACATTCTGCTACCATAATCCTGGCGCGGTCCCTTTTTCGGGCGCAGCTACGAACTTTCTGCTACCGTAATCCTGGCGCAATCCCTTTTTCGGGCACATGCTCCCTCCTCTTGTGTCAGTGCTCTTCCAACTTCCTCTTTCACGGGCACATGTTCCGCCTCAACACCCTTGCCACCAGTAAAATCCCTCCATCCTCGAATGACCACAAAAGATTTTGCCATAATAATCATAATAGAAAACGCTTGCATTTTTTTGTATTCGTTTTATAATACTTGTATACAAGTATACTTGATTAACCAGGAAGGTGAGAAAATGACGGAAAACAGTAATTTTCTTTATCCGCAAAAATGGCTTTCTAAGGCTTCAACGGGTGACCGGGTTGCGAGTGAGCTGCGAATGCAAATTATTTCGGGCTTGATTGAAAGCGGTGCCATCCTTTCGGAGAACAAACTGGCTGCTGATTTTAACGTTAGCCGTTCACCGATCCGTGAAGCGCTTAAAATTCTTTCAGCTGAAAACCTGATCCGCCTGGAAAGAATGGGTGCCGTGGTCATCGGCCTCACTGAAAAGGATATCGAAGAGATTTACGATGTCCGGTTATTGATTGAATCATTTGTTTTTGAACGTCTCATAAAAATAGATACAACGAATTTGGTAGTTGAACTGAGCAAAATTCTCGAAATGATGAAAATTGCCATCAAGTACAAGGATGCCGACGAGTTCAGCCTTCAGGATGTTCTTTTCCATGAAACGATCATCCGGGCCATCAACCATTCTTATATCAGAATGATCTGGGATAACACGAAGCCCGTCATGGAAGCTTTCATACTTTTATCGATGCGGGCAAGGATCGAAGAAAAATATGAGGATTTCGATCGCATCCTCGAAAATCACGAGCTTTATATTGAAGCCATCAAAACGAAGAATCGCGACCTGATGATTAAATCCTTACACCAAAATTTTGATGATGTTCAAGGTAAAGTAGACGACCTTTGGATATCGCAACAAACGCTTTCCAAGGGAGTGGAGAAAAGTGACTGAATATATGCTAGGGGTCGACATCGGTACGACTAGTACCAAGGCTGTCCTTTTCAGCGAAAAAGGCGAAGTCATCCAGCAGGAGAACATCGGATACCCGCTTCATACGCCGGATATCTCAACAGCCGAGCAAGATCCTGAAGAAATTTATATGGCGGTCCTGACTGCCATTACGAAGATCATGAAACACAATAAGCAAAAAAAGCTGGCTTTCATTTCATTCAGCAGCGCAATGCATAGCGTCATTGCGATAGATGAAAATGATCAGCCGCTTACTCCATGCATCACCTGGGCGGATAACCGCAGTGAAGCTTGGACGCACAAAATCAAAACAGAACTGAACGGACACGAAATTTACAAGCGCACGGGAACGCCGATTCATCCGATGTCGCCATTAAGCAAAATCACATGGATCGTGAATGAGCGTCCAGAAATTGCTGCGAAAGCGAAGAAATATATCGGGATCAAGGAATTTATTTTTAAAAAGTTCTTTGACCAGTATGTGGTTGACCACTCGCTTGCGTCAGCGATGGGGATGATGAATCTTAAAAAGCTGGAATGGGATGAAGAGGCTCTGCAAATTGCGGGGATCACGAAAGACCAATTATCCGAGCTTGTACCGACAACAAAAACCTTCACGAATTGCAATCCAGAATTAGCGAAGCAAGTCGGGATTGAACCGGAAACTCCTTTCGTCATTGGAGCAAGTGACGGTGTCCTTTCCAACCTCGGCGTCAATGCGATTGGCAAAGGTGAGATTGCGGTCACGATCGGGACAAGCGGTGCAATCCGTACGATCATCGACGAGCCGCAAACCGATGAAAAAGGCCGCATTTTCTGCTACGCCCTGACCGAGAATCACTGGGTCATCGGCGGTCCTGTCAACAATGGCGGAATGGTCCTTCGCTGGATCCGCGATGAATTCGCAGCATCTGAGGTCGAAACGGCAAAGCGTTTAGGCATCGATCCTTACAATGTTTTAACAAAAATCGCTGAACGCGTAAGGCCGGGAGCGGAAGGTTTGCTGTTCCATCCATACCTTGCTGGTGAGCGTGCTCCTTTATGGAATCCTGATGTCCGCGGTTCCTTTTTCGGACTGACGATGTCCCATAAAAAAGAGCATATGATCCGTGCCGCATTAGAGGGTGTCATTTTCAACCTGTATACCGTTTTCTTAGCGCTTACGGAAGCGATGGAAAGCCCGGTTACACGAATCCAGGCTACAGGCGGCTTTGCAAGATCAGATGTGTGGCGCCAGATGATGTCCGATATTTTTGACATCGAGGTGGTCGTTCCGGAAAGCTATGAAAGCTCTTGCCTTGGTGCTTGCATCCTCGGACTCTATGCAACAGGTAAAATTGACTCATTTGAAGTTGCTTCCGAGATGATCGGCAGCACCCACAAGCACACGCCGAACGAAGAAGCGGCAAAAGAATACAGACAGCTCGTGCCGATTTTCATCAGCTTATCCCGGGCACTGGAACAGGATTATTCGAGAATCGCAAACTATCAGAGAAGCCTGATTCGATAAGGGATTATCAAAGAAGTTTGATTAAATAAGGCATCACTGCAAAAAAGAATCACACTTAGTGATCGCCTCATAATCAATCTTTAATAAGGGGACATTTGATCCCCGCACAAAAATGTTAGCGCTTTATTTTACAGAGGAAATACCCCGCTATAGCGGGCACAATTAAACATCTTAGGGGGAAATTACAATGCCATTGGTTATTGTAGCAATTGGTATCTTAGCTCTATTATTATTAATCATGGGCCTTAAGCTCAACACATTCATTTCCTTAATCATCGTATCATTTGGTGTCGCTTTAGCACTTGGCATGCCATTAGATGAAATTGTTAAAACAATCGAAGCTGGACTTGGCGGAACTCTTGGCCACTTAGCACTGATCTTCGGTCTGGGTGCGATGCTTGGTAAATTGATTGCGGATTCGGGCGGAGCCCAGCGAATCGCAATGACTCTTGTGAACAAATTTGGTGAAAAGAACATCCAATGGGCAGTCGTAGCTGCTTCATTCATCATCGGTGTTGCTCTATTTTTCGAGGTAGGTTTAGTATTATTGATTCCAATCGTATTTGCGATTTCAAGAGAATTAAAGATTTCTATTTTGTATCTTGGTATTCCAATGACTGCTGCTTTATCAGTCACACACGGCTTCCTGCCTCCTCACCCTGGTCCAACAGTAATCGCTGGTGAGTATGGCGCAAACATTGGTGAAGTATTGCTTTATGGCTTTATCATTGCAATCCCAACTGTCATCCTGGCTGGGCCAGTATTTACGAAGATTGCTAAAAAACTAGTACCAGAATCTTTTAACAAAACAGGAAACATCGCTTCTCTAGGCGAGCAGAAGACTTTCAAACTTGAAGAAACACCAGGTTTCGGTATCAGCGTTTTCACAGCACTACTACCAGTTATCTTAATGTCTATCGCAACAATCATTTCTTTACTGCAAAAAACAATGGGATTTGAGAACAATGGCTTCCTTGCAGCAATCCAGTTCATCGGTGATGCAGGAACTGCGATGTTACTTTCCCTGCTTGTAGCCATTTACACAATGGGAATCGCGCGTAACATTCCTATTAAAACTGTGATGGACTCATGTACGACAGCGATCTCCCACATCGGAATGATGCTCTTGATCATCGGTGGCGGCGGTGCCTTCAAACAAGTCTTGATCAACGGCGGAGTTGGCGACTATGTAGCTGAACTGTTCAAAGGAACTTCCCTTTCACCAATCCTGCTGGCATGGATCATCGCGGCGATCCTGCGTATCTCACTGGGATCTGCAACTGTGGCAGCATTGACAACAGCTGGTCTTGTCATTCCATTGCTTGGCCAGACAGATGTGAACCTTGCCCTGGTTGTTCTTGCAACTGGCGCAGGAAGCTTGATCGCTTCACACGTGAACGACGCAGGCTTCTGGATGTTCAAAGAATACTTCGGTCTTAGCATGAAAGAAACATTCGCAACATGGACACTGCTTGAAACAATTATTTCAGTAGCAGGACTAGGATTCATCTTATTGCTTAACCTATTTGTTTAAAAAGAAAGGTCAGCCTGATTACAAGTCAGGCTGACCTTTTTTCTATTACCACTACACAAACCATCTAATATAAATCCCCACCGCCAGGAAGGATAGGAGAATGACAACAATATAAATCAATGATAGGTTCGTAGTGTTTCTTTTCGTGGCTTTGCTATATTCCTCGTCTCCCTTGCCCGAGAGTAACAATGTTGCCAGCAGTGCCCCGATAATAATGATGATTACTAAAATCAGCCCCAGAGTCATACAAACACCTCTATTTCGATATCCTTAATATTTTTTATTATAACAGACTGCAAACAAAAGAACGCTTCAGCTGGTGTTTTCATAGGCTGCTTCTGCAATATGGCTTTTTTCAAAAGAAGGCTCTTCTGCGAGATGTGCAGAAGAGCCTTTCCCTACTAAAATTCCAGCTCCGCAACCTTTTCATAACTTCCCATCTTATGGCTGGTGATTTTATCTGCCGACAGGGCGTAGAGGGTGTCTCCAATGTACAGCAGGCGCTGGATTTGCTTTTCCCATTCTTCGTAATATGGCATGTCGCCTTGGATATGGGTTATTTTTGACTTCAGTTGAATTCCGGTCGCTGGATCGATATCGTAAACATATGCTCCCTGGTATTCAAAGATTTGTTCGTATTCGTTCTTTTCGCTGTTTTGGTAAACCGAGATCGGGAAGGCGAAAATGTCTTTGTCTTTATTGAACAGCAGGGCTTTATGGTCATGGTTCAATGGTGAGTAAGTGCCCTGCCCACCGATGATTTCGGTGAATTTTTCCTTCGGGTTGGACATATCGCTAACATCGAATAAGGAGATTTTGACTCCGTCTGTCAGGATCCGCGGCTGTGACACTCCTTTTTCAGCGATGATTTTCGTATCCTGGCCAAATCCGATGATGTGGTTTTCATCATAAGGATGCAGGTAATTGCTGAAACCAGGGATTTTCAGCTCGCCAAGCACTTTCGGGTTTGCCGGATCGCTTGCGTCAAACACAAACAGCGGGTCTGTTTCTTTAAAAGTGACCATATAAATCCGGTCACCCATGAACCTCGCGGAATAGATTCTCTCCCCGCGCGCCAGCTCCTCGATCTTCCCGGTTTCCTTCAAGTTTTTATCCAGTATATATAAATGGTTGGATGATGGGCGCTTCTCGTCCCACGCATAACCCTTCGTTGTCACCACCCGGAAAAATCCATTGTGCTCATCCATCGAGAATTGATTCAGCACGGTTCCCGGTACGGTAGCAGAGCTGTGGTATTGGACATCCATGCCGCTGATCGCAAATTTATGGACATCTGTGTCAGGTGCAATCACACCGCGCTCTTTCAAATCCAGATCCCCATAATTCTCCACTGCAAGGTACAGGTTTTCCTTCGACATATAAAGCTGGTTGCCGCTGCCCAGATAGGTCGTCATGGAAACTTCCTTTTTCGGCTGGTCAAGGTCGAGCGCGGCAATCATCGTATAGTTCGGCTGTCGTGATTCTGGGAAATAGTGAATATCATCATAACCAATCGTCTTTTCCTTTGCCCCGGCTGCTGTATCGGTGAACTTCGGCCTGATATCAATCTTCCTGCTCTCCTTCAACAGCCAGTAATCCGGATAATGCTGCGTGATCAGGTAAACAAGGTTATCCACCTTCCTCGCTGCTACTTGGTGCCCCTCCACTTTAACTTCACGAATCTGTTTCGGGTCGGCAGGATTTTTCACATCATAGACAATGATTGCTGTTGTCTGCATCATCGGAGCAATCAGCGAATCCTTGGCAACCTCTTCATAGGTCCTGTAAATCTCATTGTACTGATGCCCAATGACCACTAGCTGATTTTCTTGCAAAAACAATTGGCTAGGCGAAAAATTCCCATCAAAACGAATCGTCGACAATACCTTCATCTGTGAGCCGGGGACTGCCTGAATGATCCGCACCTTATCATGCTCGGCCTGGAAAATGCTTTTTCCATCTGTTTTGACAATATCAGCTTCATCGACACCCTGGACCTGGACATTCGTTTCGGAAACATCCCCGCCGCCTCCGGATTTATCAGCAGCCACCGACTCCTCCGTCGCTTTATCCTCGCCGGCAGAGAAAGATTCCTTCAACCCACCAAACCAGCCCCGGGCCTTTTTTTCTTCCTTGATGATTTCTTCAAAATAGCTCGCCAGGTTCTCCTGCGTACCAACAGTTGGGAGTGTTTCTTTTACAACAAACTTCCAGCTATGCTCAGAGTCCAGCTCCCTGCCCAATGCTGATTTGATCCCTTTTTTAAAATGAACGGTATATCCCTTCGACTGGGGGTCATATCCATTTTCCGGAGGATGGATGTAAATGGTTTTCCGGTCGTCACCTAGCTCCATCTTCGTGTCGAGCTTTTCACCTTGGTCATTTGTGACATATACCAAATCCGAGTCGAGACTCTTTTCAGAAATCCTTTCGGAAAATTGCAGCTGCCATACCTTGTTCGGCAGCACTATATGCTCTTCTTCCCACGCATTGACCACCTTGAACTGGGAAAAATAATAAAAAGCCACTGCCGCAATAGAAATGAACATCAACCCGATTATCAACCACCATTTTTTCATCTTTTTCAGCCCCTTTGAAAAATTAGACGGAAATTCGTTCCAGGCGTTTCAATTTTAATCGTAAAAAAAAAGCCCCTTCGCGTTACGAAGGAACCTTGATTTTACTAAACTCTTCTGCCGGGACAGGTTTGCTGAAATGATACCCCTGAGCTTCGTTGCAGCGGTGCTGCTTCAGCAATCCTAACTGCTCTGCTGTTTCAACGCCTTCTGCAATGACGGACAAGCCAAGATTATGCGCCATCAAAATAATGGTCGTCGCGATGTTTTCGTCGCTTTTATTCTCGGCGATGTCCATTACAAAACAGCGGTCAATTTTCAAATGATCAATCGGGAATCTTTTCAGGTAACTTAATGAGCTGTAGCCTGTCCCAAAATCATCGATGGAAATATTCACCCCAAGTTTTTTTAATTCATGCAATATGAAGCTGGCTTTTTCAACATCCATCGTCATGCTTTCGGTGATTTCAATGGTGAGGAAGCGCGGCTCAACTCCAGTCAGCTCGAGTGTTTCCTTAACCATCGAGATCAAATTGGGCTGGTAAAATTGGCGAATCGATAAATTCACCGATACCGTCAACCCTTCCAATCCGTTTCCATGCCATTCCTTGAGCTGAAGCAGGGCGGTTTTCAGCACCCATTCCCCAATTGGAATGATCAGCCCTGTTTCTTCAGCAATTGGGATGAACTGATCTGGAGATACAAAACCAACTCTGTCGTTTTGCCAGCGAATGAGCGCCTCCGCACCTGTGATTTCATTTTTGCACAAGTTCACAATCGGCTGATAATGAAGCACAAATTCCTCCCGCTCTAGCGCTTTGCGGAGTTCATTCTCAACCTGGAGCTTTTCGAATGCTTGACGGTCCAGCATCACATCGTACATCTGGAAATTGTTCCGCCCCTGCTTTTTTGCCTGATACATCGCAACATCCGCTTTGCTCAACAATATGTCGACTTCTTCACCATCATCAGGGTAAAAGCTCATGCCGATGCTCGTTGTCACGAAAATATCTGTTCCTTCAATCGAAAAGGGCTCCTCCAATGACTTCAGGATATTACGGGCAACGGCTTCCGCTTTTTCTCTCGTCGTATGCTCTAGTAAAATCGCAAACTCGTCCCCACCCTGCCTTGAAAAAACAACTCTGTCGCCAAGGCTTTTCTTCAGCTTCTCAGCCACATACACCAGCAAGCGGTCTCCTATTGAATGGCCCAGTGAATCATTGACATACTTGAATCGGTCAAGGTCCAAAAACATGAGGCTCAGCTTTTCGCCATCCTCTACTTTTGTTTCAGCAAACGCCTTTTTAACCCGATCATCAAACAGCCTCCGGTTCGCCAGTCCTGTAAGCGCATCATGATAGGCCATGAAATTGATTCTTTCTTTTGCCCGATAATGCTGGATCACGAGGCTTGCGAGATCGGTTGCTTTCCGGATGATCTTCCTGTCCTTTTCACGCGGAGACCTTTTATGGCAATAATAAAGGCCAAAAGTGCCAATGACCCTTTGATCATCATCAAAGACCGGGGTTGACCAGCAGGCCTTTAAATCATACGACAGCGCCAGGTCCCGGTATTCCTCCCACAGTGGATCGGAGGCAATATCCGTTGTAACCACGGATTCCTTCAGAAAGGCAGAAGTGCCACATGAACCAACCGTGGGACCGATCGGTATCCCATCAACTGCTTCATTGTAGGCTGGCGGCAGGTTAGGCGAGGATCCATGTAATAATCTCTTCCCCTCCTGATCAGCAATCAGAATGGAACAGTGTGCCCCATCCGTAAAACTCTCGATAAAATAGACAACTTCATCAAGGACCTCTTGATAGGAGGCTCCCTTCGCCATCATTCTTAGGATTCTGTTCTGGCCTCTCAATAAAGCCTCGAGCTCCTTTTTTTCAGTGAAATCCTGTGCACATCCTACAATCCCCAGAATATCCCCATCAACCGCAATCGGTACAGCGGTTATCATCAAGTCAATTCGTTCACCGGTGCCATTTTTAAAAATCGCTGTTTCAAATTTCGTTCGATTTCCTGATATGACGGATTTAAACTGCTGGATCGCATCATCCACAAACTCATCATGAATCATCGAGATAAAGTTCATATCCGTAGCCTCTGCCAGCGAGTAACCCGTAATCACCGCAGCCTCCTCATTGAATGCGATGAAATTCCCTTGCACATCAAGGGCAAAACACCCATCATGATTGAAATTAAATAACGACTTATAAACGTCAAAAAGAGATCTGCTATTTAAATCTGGCTGCATTAAAGTCACCCGTCCCTCAAAACTTTCAGTATATACATGTCATATCGGCACTTCCTGTCTGTGGTTGTAGAGGTATATTTTTACAGTTCGGGCGAATGACCACATACAAAAATGAAAAGGCCCTTAGTTCAGGGCCTTTGGTTGGTTATTTATAAGACTGTATACCTCATTTTTTTCAGGGAGTGCTGAAATGGCTCCTTTGCCGGCAGTAGTCAGTGCCCCGCTTGCATTGGCAAATTGGAGAATTTCTGACTGTTTCTGTGTCAGAACTTCCACGAGGTTGTCAGGAGTCACATTCGCCTCCAGGAGTTTAAATAAGAACCCACCGATAAAGGCATCCCCTGCTCCTGTTGTATCCTGGACTTCGACCTTATAGCCTGATGATTGCCATTTCGCATCCTTCACAAAAAGGTCTGCACCATCAGCACCTTTTGTATAAACTACTGCCTGGACCTCTCCTGTAAAAAGGGATTGAATTGCTTCATCAGCATGGCTGATTCCGGTGATGAATTCAAGTTCCTCATCTGAAATTTTCACGATATGCGCTAGCGGTAAAAATTCAAGTATCGCAGCGCGGCAATCTTCTGCTTTTTCCCAAAGCGGCAGGCGTACATTAGGATCAAAGCTGACCAGCCCGCCTGCTTCTTTCATTAGTTGGATAGCCTTTTTGTGGGCTTGCTTCATCGGACTTTCAACAAGGTCCACCGAGCAAAAATGAAGAACATCTCCCTTGCTGAACCAGTGAGCTTTCACTTCTTCTTCATCAAAAAGTAAATCCGCTGACGGTTTTCTGTAAAAAGAGAAGTCGCGTTCACCGTTTTCTTTCAGCGAAACAAACGCAAGACCTGTGTTGGCTTCTCTTGTCCGCAAAATTTTGTCTGTCTCAACTCCCGCGCTTCCCAGCTGCTCAATCAAAAAATCACCAAAAGCATCTTCACCAAGCTTGGTAATCATCGCTGCACCATGACCATACTTCGCGACAGCAGCCGCAACATTGGCCGGCGCGCCGCCCGGAGCCCGTTCGAATGATACTACATCCTTAAGTGCAGCTCCCTTTTGCTGGGGGATAAAATCAATCAATACTTCACCAATTGAATATAATTTCGTCATTCTCCACACCCCTAAAACGAATTTCCCTGTGCAAGCTCATGCTTTTCATATTTACAGCTTATTTTGCCATCTGCAAAAATCTTGATTCCCTTTGATTCTTCCTCAGGGAAAACTCGCGCTGTGAACACAACTTCGCCATCGTTAATGAAAACTTCGGCAATACTGCGGTCTGCAAAAACCTGGACCTTCACTTTGTCATCTATCTTCAATTCCGAACTTCTTACAAAACCATACTCGCCGCCAAAAGCAGCCTCGAACTTCTCACGGTTCAAAGAGACAGTCTGCCCGCAGCGGTCAAATTCCAGTACAAGTCCTTCATTTTCAGAAGCAAACAGCTCCAGACCAAAACGGTCAGCATCAATATCGGTAAAATCCAGCTCCAATTCATATTGAAGTGCTGATCCGACTTCAATGCTGCCAGCCTTCTCAAGTACTACATCACCAGCCTTTGCACTTTTCCTAAGCTGAATCAGTTCCTTGGCAGGCTTCTGTACAAGCTTCCCATTCACAATATCCAGCTCTCGTGGGATTGACAGGCAATGTGCCCATTTTTCAACATCGGAAGGGTAATCGATCTCACCCATTCCAGCCCAGGCGAACAGCAGGCGCTCATTGTTTTTGCCAGCAAAGGTCTGGGGTGCGTAAAAATCGAAGCCCTTCTCCAGTTCCTGATAATGATCCACTTCAAACGTCAGACTTGCCAGATCCAGCTTACCTAACACGTAAATCACGTTATAGATATTATGGTAGTCATGCCCTTCCGGCTTTAATCCCTGTGGCGAAACGACTATGACGTCCTTGCCGTTCAGCTCGAAAAAGTCCGGGCACTCCAGCATATACACTTCTTCAGGAAACTCAATCTTCAGATCCAATTCACCTTTAAAAGTCCAGTCAATGGCATTGTCAGACTCATACACAATGATTGCGCCAGTCAAATCCGTGCGCTGGGCACCAAGAAGCATATAATAGCGGCCATTCCGCGCAAAAACCTTCGGATCGCGAACATGTCCGGTATAGCCTTCAGGGACTCCTTCGATCAATGGGTTGTTCTCATATTTCGTGATCTCGCCTTGCTTGTCCATGATTGCCAGGTTCTGGTTCGCAGACCGTTCGACCGGTCCGTACTTGATATTGCCGGTATAATACATATACAGCTTTCCATCGACTTCAAGCGACGCTCCGGAATAGGCACCGTGTGATTCATAATCCTCCACCGGCACAAGCGCGACTGGAAGCCGCTCCCAATTCACAAGATCATTCGATTTCGCATGTGCCCAGTGCTTCATGCCGTGCATCGCATCGAACGGATACCACTGGTAAAAAACATGGAACTCTCCATTAAAATAAGCCAGTCCATTCGGATCATTGATCAGCCCGTACTGCGGGTGAATATGAAACGCCGGCTTCCATGAGGAATTTGCTGATTTTTCCCTAAGCTGCTCCAGCTCATTTTCCTTCGCATCGTAAATCGTTCTATATTTCGGTTCTGTATACCTTTTCATGTTGTTCCCTCCAGCTGAAATAGCGATGAGAGGAATTCCTTCCTCTCATCAGGGTTATATTTTTTAGTCTAAATTCGGCTTCTTTATTTTAAAGTAAACAATAGTAAGGATTGCGCCGACTGCAAGTGCCAATACGTTGGCGATCACATAGTTCACGTGGCCGCCGTCCTGTGCAGCGACAATCGCAAATCCAGGAAGTGCTGTCGCACCGAAACCGAGTGCCTTGATTCCTGTGATGTAAACATATGCACCGCCGAGGGCGCCGCCGATCATTCCCATGATCAATGGGAACTTGTATTTAACGTTCACACCGAACAGCGCTGGTTCTGAGATACCGAATAGAGTCGAAGCGAATGCTGATACTCCAATCTGCCTGGCTTTTTCATTTTTCCATAAAGCAAGAGTGTACCCAAGTACTGCACCGCCCTGTCCCATAAGGGCAACAGACATGAGCGGCATGATGAAGTTGAAGCCTGTGTCAGCAATCAGCTGTGCTTCGACCGCACCGATGACGTGGTGAAGACCAGTGATGACGATGACCTGCTGGATGCCCGCGAACAGCATGAAACCAACGATTCCGAGGTTATCAACGGACCACATCAACCCTGATGTAATGGCGTCCGCGAGCAAACGTCCTAATGGACCAACTGCCGTGAACAATAAGAACCCGGCAACGACGATTGTCAAAAATGGTGCAAGGAAAAGCTTGATCATATCAGGAACTTTCCTGCTGAAAAACTGGTCAAGCTTCGCAACGACCAGACCCATCATCAACGCAATGATGATGCCGCCCTGGAACGCAACAAGCGAAACCTTCAACCCGAAGATGCTGATGACCTCTGGTTCAACTGTTCCGTTACCAACCAGGTAAGCATTCGCCAGATCCGGGTGAAGCATGATCGCCCCAAGAACCAGACCAAGAACCGGATTGCCGCCAAAGCGTTTCGTTGCCGAATAGACAACCAGCAATGGCAAAATAGTGAAGATTCCAGTAGACATGATGGAGATGAAGCGGTTAAATCCGGCAATCGCAGGATACATTTCCACAACAGACTGCTCACCGAAGATTCCCTGCTGGCTCAACAGGCCGGTCACACCCATCAGGAGTGCCGCAGCCAAAAGCCCAGGAATGATTTCGACAAATACGTCAGATAAAGCTTTGATTCCTCTCTGGAAAGCATTCTGCTTCTGTGCAGATTGCTCTTTCACATCACCAAGGGACATTCCCTTGATTCCCGCTTCTTCGGTAAAGACAGCGTATACATCATTGACCGTGCCAGCTCCGATGATGATTTGCAGCTGGTCACCGGCAACGAATGATCCTTTCACATGATCAAGATTGCCAATCGCTTTTGTATCAGCAAGTGAATTATCTTTTAAAACGAGTCGCAGCCTTGTTGCACAGTGCGCCGCACCCTGAAGGTTCTCTTTTCCGCCTATTAATCGAAGTATATCTTGGACGGTAGGCAGGTATTTGGACTTTAAATTTGGATTAGCCATGATTCTAATTCCTCCCCTTTTCGCTTTGGAACCGGTTCCATCAATAGATAAAAAAATAAGTACGTTGTTCCCACCAGTTTTCCCTTCGTTGGTAGGAACCGGTTCCACAAACTCATAATAAAACAGGATTGCGTTTTCCGCAACCCTTTTTTGAAAACGTTATCAGCTTTTCACGTTTTTGACACTTTCTCCTTCAATAAAAGAATAGCCTGAAACCTGCAATTGAGGTGCTTCTTCCCCATTCGTCATCCTGATGATGGTATTTGCTGCCAGCTTACCGGTTTCTTTGTTATTGTAGCGGATGGTTGTCAGAGCTGGATGGATGACTTCAGAGATATTGTAGCCGCCAAATCCAGATAACGAAATATCTTCAGGAACTTTTTTACCGAGCCTTGATAAGGTCTTCAATGCCCCGAATGCGATCGTGTCGGTAGCGCCAATAATGGCTGTCGGCTGAAAATGACACAGCATCTCCTCCGTTACTCTGGAGGCATCCTGAAAATCAAACTCCGAACGGAACACCTTCACCTCTTGTACTCCGCCCTCTGCCAATCCATCAAGGATTCCTTGTTTTCGCTTCTGGCCAACAGCAATGTCACTCTCGGTCACACCAAGGTAGGCAACAACCTGGTGCCCTTTGTCGGCAATATACTGTCCCATCTCAAATCCGGCATGATAATCATCATTGATAATGCAGTTAAACTGATCGACTTCCTGGGCAACAATCAAAACAGGGATCTGAATCGTTTTAATCGTTTCAATATGCTGTTCTGTCATTCCTGTGGCAATCAGAATGATACCGTCCACTTTCTGTCGCGATAGGCTGACAAGGCTTTCGATTTCCCTGTCAATATGCTTGCTCGTGCTGATGATCAACGTTGTATAATCCTGCTTCCTGAGCTCTTCATCAATAGCCATCAGCACAGTCGACGTAACATATGAATCAAGCGTTGGCGCAATCACTCCGATGAAATTTGTCTTTTTCGCCTTCAAACTCTGGGCAAAAGAATTCGGTTCATAATTGGTTTCCTCAATCACCTTGCGAATTTTCGCCTTCGTCTTTTCGCTGACATTCCCGCCGTTCAAATACCTCGATACCGTACTCTTCGCCACGCCAGCCAGCCTGGCAATATCGTTGATTGTCGTGTTCATTCCGTTCACCTGATTTCTTGCAAATCTAGTTGACCTCATTATATAGCATCGGTGCGATTGTTAAAAGGCAGGCCAAACACTTAGCTCATTTTTTATCAAAAAATGCTGATGAAGCAAAAATGTAAATAATCGTTTACAAAATGCAAAGGATATATTACATTTTAAGTATAAAAACAAATATTTCCAAAGGAGTAAACTTGTAAATGCTGAAAAACTCTGTTCGTGAATACCGTGCGAGATTCCGTTTTTCACAGCAAGACTTGGCGGACAAGATTGGCGTGACGAGGCAGACCATCGGACTAATTGAAAAGGGCGACTACGCCCCATCCGTCACCCTTGCATTGAAGATCGCAGCTGCTTTCCAAGTGCCTGTGGAAGAAGTATTTCGCTTAGAAGGAGAGTAATGACCGTGTTAAAAAGAACGTTTCAATCACCTTTATTCAATATTGTCCTCATATTGGGGCTCGGCATCATCATGATTGGCAACTATTATAGCGAGCATGTCCCGGCCTGGCTTAAAATCGATCCAATGGTGCTGGGCATTCCGATTCTCATCATGATTGCCGTAATCCCGCTCTATAATAAACGCAATCCTGAAGATCCGATAAAACCACAAATCATCCCGATGGAAATGCGCGAAGAGGACGAAGGGATGCAGTGGCTGACTTTCAAGGCGACGAGAAAAGTGTACATCTTCTTTGCTTTATCCATCCCGGTCGCGATTGCCCTGACCGCTTACTTCCATCACATTCCGTATTTGCCGATCATTCTGTTCATCGTCATGGGAGTTTCCCAGTACCTGATCTATTGGTTCCAAATGAAACGATACTCGTAAACGGGAGGAATTTTTATGGAGACGCGCCTTATTGTGACGGGAATCATTCTTGTTGTGCTTCTCGAAGGCTTTCTCGTGCATTTGTTTCTTTTATACCGAAAAGGAAAAATTACGGAGAACCCTTTGCTGTTGATCTATAAAAAAGAAATGATGATTCTCTTTTATGCTTTTTTCAAATGGAAGATACCGTCCCGTAATTCGGAGACTTTCTATTATCATAAAAAATCGAACTACTTCTGGCTGTATCTCGCCCTCGTCCATGAACAGGTCATCGAGATGATTGTCTTCCATATTTATTTGAAAAAAGAAGCGCCGGAAATCGCTCTGGTTATGCTGCTGCTTCATATTTACAGCGTCTTTTACATAATGGGAGATTATAATCTGTTGAGGAATACCCCGATTCTGTTGAAAAAGAATGCTGTCCACATTCAGATCGGCGCTAGAAGGCGACTGAGTTTTTCCTTGAATGAAATTGAAACCATCCAGCCAGCAAAACTGAAATACAATAATAGCGGCGGAATCATCCATGAAAGAGGGGTATTTCATGCCACCGCCTTCCCCCGGGCACTCACCAGGATTTTCGGGATGAGCGATGAAGCTAAATATGAAATCGTCTTCAAGGAACCCCTCATCGCAAGAGGATATTTCGGCCAGGAAAAAGAAGTACAAAAGGTGCTGTTCTACATTGACCAGCCCGATGAATTCGCTGATTTGATCAAAGAAAAACTCGACCATATCAATGATGATCGATTGGTAACCGTATAACGGGCCACTTGGATTGACCGATTGGCTTGTCATATTAATATTTTTCGAAAGTAGTAATGCTCCGCTTCGAGGCAATCGTCTTTCTGGCGAGCTGTTCTTTCCATTCCTTCTCGTCCAGCCGGTATTCACCATTTTCATCTTTATAGGTCTTTTTCAATAGATTGATCGTCCGGGCTTCTTCGGGAAGATTGATAGACAAAGGCCTCCCCCGCTTCCCTTCTTCATATATATAAAACTCAACAACATCGCCAAATTCCATGAAATCATCCAGAAACGAGATGAACTCAGGGCCCTCGCCTCCGTATTCATACACATATGGAAGAGAAAACGGCAGTTCCTTCTTGTACGCCTCACCACTTATAAAAGGATCATCCTGTCCGTTCACATGGAATTCTTCAATCGGCCTCATTGTTGCGATAAAATAATGGCAAGTCATTACGTTCACCCCTTTTTTGTAAAAAACCTTAGGATCGAGTCAATATTCATGAAATATATTACTAATCTGCTGAGGATATCTATATAAGGAAGGAATATCTTACCCGAAAAATTTTTATATAGCGATTTTTTGATTTATATAGCGAGAATCTCTTTTTTATAGCGACTTTCCAATTAATATAGCGAGTTTTCCTTTTTATAGCGATTTTCTGATTTATATAGCGAAATGGAAATTATGATCGATTTTTTCCAGTTAAAAATGCAGCGGAGACCTTTTCAGGCAGCCGCTGCACTTTTTCAGAATATAATAGACAGCAAGACAGCTGCACGTTTCCGAATTTATCATACATCGGGACCGCGAAACGGCACCCGCTGCATTTATTCCTAACAGAACCGCGATTACGGCACCCGCTGCATGTCTATTCATATCTCAATGACTCAATTGGGTCGAGTCTTGATGCTTTGTTGGCCGGCAGCAGTCCGAAAACGATGCCGATGATCATCGAGAACAGCATGGCTCCGGTGACGACCTGCCAGGATACTAGCGACGGCCAGCCGGCAAAAAAGGAAATCAGTGAGGCGGAACCCCATCCTACCAGGATGCCGAGCACCCCGCCAATCAGTGTCAGCGTGACGGATTCAATCAGGAACTGGGTCATGATTTGCGACCTGGTCGCGCCAAGTGCCTTCCTGATGCCGATTTCCCTCGTTCGCTCGGTTACGGAGACGAGCATGATATTCATGACGCCAATGCCGCCGACAAACAGGGAGATTCCGGCGATGCTTCCGATGATCAAAGTCATCACCTTGGTGATTTTGCCGATTCCCTCGGCCATTTCCTCCATGTTGATGACCATGTACGATTCCTCGGTGTCATGCATTTTATTCAACAGGTCTGCCGCCTTTTTGCCGGCGATCTGCAGCTCGTCGGCGGATGCGGCCTGAAGTGTCACCTGGTTAAAATCGCTTTTGCCGTAAATGATCTGCCAGGTTTTACTTGGAACATATATTTGCATGGTCCCAAACGCGAACAGTCCAGTCGGTTTTTCCAGTACGCCGACGATTTCGATCGGCTGGGCACCGATGCGGATCACCTTTCCGACTGGCGATTCGCCACCGAACAATTCCTCCTGCATTGAATAACTGACAATCCCCACCCTTCTGCCGCCAAGGAAATCAGCTGCGGTGAAGCTTCTGCCTTTTTCCGCCTTGATATCATTCATTTCGAAAAAGGCCTGGCTCACTCCAGTTGTGGAAGCGTCCACTGTGTCTTCGCCGAAGGAAGCTTTTGAAAGCTGGGAACTCGATGCCACCACCTGCTTGATTTCCGGTATTTTTTCCAGCGCGCGAATATCTTCCTGTTGAAATGGGGCTTCATTGAAAATATTCGGATTGGCTTGAATTTCTTCATCAGACGGCTGGTAAAACAGCTCAATCGTGTTGCCCGGACCAGTCAGCTGCGTTTTCAGCATCGCTTCCCCGCCCTGGCCGATGGCAACAACAATGATGACTGCCCCAACGCCGATGATGATGCCGATCATGGTTAAAATCGAGCGCATCTTGTGTGCCTTCAGCGATCCGAGTGCCATCCGGAGATTTTCCATCATATTCATGAGCGCATCCCCCTTCCAGCTGGTGTGGAAGAAACAATCAGACCATCCCTGACCATGATTGTCCGCTGCGCATATTCTGCGACTTCCGGCTCGTGCGTAACAAGGACAATCGTGGAACCCTCCTCATTCAAACCGGTAAAAAGCTCCATGATCGTCTCGCTCGTTTTCGTATCCAGAGCGCCGGTCGGCTCATCGGCAAGGATGATTTTTGGTTCATTCACGATAGCCCTGGCAATGGCGACACGTTGCTTTTGCCCGCCGGACAAGGCATTCGGGAGATGGTCCATCCGGTCGCCAAGCCCAACCTTTTCGAGAGCAGCCCTTGCCCTTTCCAGTCGCTCCTTTTTCGAAACACCGCTATAAATCATCGGCAGCTCGACATTCTGGAGCGCCGTCAGCCTTGGCAACAGATGGAATTGCTGAAATACAAATCCGATCGATTGGTTTCTGACCTTCGCCAGTTCAGCATCCAAATAGCGCGAGACATTTTCACCAGCCAGTTCATACTCACCGGCTGTCGGTTTATCAAGGCAGCCAATGATGTTCATCAAGGTCGATTTGCCCGAACCCGACGGTCCCATGATGGCGACCGATTCTCCTGCCTGGATCCTCAAATCGATTCCTTTTAGGACATCAATCGTTTCCCTGCCCACTTCAAAGGATTTCGTAATTTGTTTCAGCTCAATCATTTTACATCCACTTCCATTCCATCCTTCAAGTTGTCGGACGGATTGGCAATAACCTGATCTTCCTCGCTCAAACCACTGATGACTTCCATTTTGCTGCCAAAGGCGATTCCTGTCTCAATTTCCTGCTTGTGGCTTTTGCCTTCTTTTACAAGGAATACATAGACTGTATCCTTGTCAGTCAGGACAGCCTCCGCGGGAACAGTCAGCGCCTCTTTCCGTTCTGTCTCGATTTCCATGATCAGCTGGAATCCTGGCTTCAAATCCATGCCTCTGGCTTTCACCCTGATTGGATATTGTGCGGCAGTACTCTCACTCAATGCCTGAGCCTGCGTCTCTTCCGGGAAAACAGCAATGTCATCGACGACACCATTCCATTCTTGATCCGGCAGGACATCTGATCGAAGCTTGACCTTCTGCCCTTCTTTTACCTTCATACTGTCAAACTCGGATAAATAACCGGATGCTCCTTTAGCATCAAGATTCCCAATGTGAATCACTGGCTTCACTGCAGCCGCAGGGTCTGCTGGGCTTTCCTCATTCACCTGAAGGACAATGCCATCTATCAAACTCTTAATCTCCAAATCCAGCAAGCGTGCTTCTGCGTCCTTCTGTTGGAGCAGCACCTGTCTGAGGTCAATATTCGCCAGCTTTTTTTCACCCTCAAGCTGGTCGATTTCGGCATCTGTCTGTTCTTTTGCAGCTTTTTTACCTATTTGCTTGCTGAGCTCAGATTCCTTTTCCCGTACGTCTTTTATCTTTTTATCCAGTTGATTGATTCGCAAGTAGCCTGATTCCGCCTGAAGTTTGACTCGCTCCAGTTCCAGATTCAAAGCGCTGGCATCATACTTTGCCAACACATCCCCTTTTTTGACCGTTTCGCCTTCTTTCACCAGAATCTCAGCCAGCTTGCCTTTATCTGGTGAAGCATAAACTTTCTGTTCTTCTTCGAGTACGACGGTTCCCGGGATCATGATCTCATCCGCAATTTCTTCCTTCGCCGGATTGACCACCTTCACTTCAGGCCCCTTTGCAAAAGCCTGCCTGTAAATGCTCACCCCGGCCATCAGCAGAACCAGGCTGGCTACGCCAATGGCAATCCAAATCTTCTTATTCATGATTAGACACCCATAGTGTTAGAGAACATGGCCCCCAGAATCGCAAACCCGATTCCAATCAGGAAGAAAACGATGGCAATGCCCCATGCCCATCCTTTTGACAACCCCGCAACACGGTGAAGCCCGATCGCTGTCAAAATCGACTGCCAGATAGAAAATACCTCGATTGATCCAAGGACTCCAGGCTTGTCACTGTTCATCAATCCAGCAAGACTTGTAATGAAAATTTCCGGATTTCCGCCAATAGCTGCCCTAAGTATCATATTCAATAACAGACCGGCAGCACCGATGATCATGATATGTGTATTCATTGAAAATAACTGCTTGAATGTAACATCAGATCCGGCGATTTTTGTAAAAATCATATAAATCGCACTCGATATCAGCACGACGAACACTGGTGTCAGGATTCCTGTGATTGCAACCGTAATCTTTGAAAAAGCCATCACCATGGCGGCTTCTTCCTCACTCATTCCATCAAGCCCAAGGTAAGAGGCATCCATTGACAATGTCATCAAATACATGCCAATGGCATACAGGACACTCACTAAAATCAGCGGGACCCAAATCTTCGGATTCTGGCGTATCCGGTCAAACTGCTCTCCCGGACTCCAGAACATCCCTATTAAACTCGGTTTCTCGGTTTTGCTTTTCATTTCTTGTTCCATTCCATTACACTCCCATTCTTTTTTAAGCCTTTCGCCTTACCTTTTACGAGAATGGTATGTAAAAAGTTTCAAAATTACCCAATTTTATAATTTACTGGGAGTATTATCTTAAGAAAGGCCTTCCCCTGCATTGAGAGGGCCAAAAAAAAACAGCCTCCAAAAAGAGACTGTTTTTTCAATCTTTTTTAAGCGTTTAGCATCCGCCGCCAAAACAACAACGCCATAACCTTCTTATAATGCAGTAGGCAAACAGGATGACCACGATAAATCCAATAATCCCTACAATTGTGCTTATAGTACCAGCCAATGCAGCTCCGCCAAAGACAAAACCGATCAGTCCAAAGTAAGACAATAGAATCAATCCTACCCCAAGCAGGACTCCAAGAAACAATTCGAACACGCTGCAAGCAGCATGAACACCGTTACTCATATGCTTCACCTCCAAACTATTGTTCACCTTCATCATATGCAAGCAACTGACTGCTTGTTTATTTTTAAAGGTAAAAGAGGCGATTATCATGTCTATTTATGTCTTACACCCATATTTCCATCTATGCTGAAAGTGGTTTATGATGGATTTATCCAGAAAGAACAGGAGAATAGTAATGGAGAAACAGCAAACAAGCTTAAAGCCTTTCCTCAATTTGATTTTATCGACAAATATTCCGAAGGCTGCTCTTTTTACCGGGCTGGCTGCGAGTATCATCACTACCCTGGCTGGCCTGGTTGTTCCGCTGCTGACGAAAAACCTGGTTGATGGTTTTTCTGTTGAGGCGATCAGCGTTCCGCTCGTGATTGCAATTGGTGCCGCCTTCATCATTCAGGCAATCATCAGTGGGATTTCCATCTACCTGCTCAGCTATGTTGGCCAAAAGGTCGTGGCGAGGCTGCGCGAACGGATGTGGTCGAAACTGATCCGTATGCCCGTCCGCTATTTTGACAAGCAGTCCAGCGGTGAAACGGTCAGCCGGATCGTCAATGATACGAGTATTGTCAAAGAACTGATCACGAACCATTTCCCGAATTTCGCAACAGGAATTATTTCAATCATCGGTGCTGTTGTGATTCTGCTGGTGATGGACTGGAAAATGACCTTGCTCATGCTCATTTCCGTGCCGCTTACCCTCGCCATTATGATGCCCCTTGGCAGGAAAATGGCCAAAATCGCGCGTGGATTGCAGGATGAGACAGCCATTTTCACCGGACATATCACCCAGACACTCGGTGAAATTCGCCTAATGAAAGCCTCGACGGCTGAAAAAATCGAAGAAGACAATGGGTATAACGGAATTGATAAGCTATTCAACTTCGGGTTGAAGGAAGCACAAATATTCGCGTTGATTGGTCCAGTCATGCAGCTGATGATCATGGTCGTCATCGTCATCATCATCGCATACGGCGGAATGCGCGTTGTGAATGGAACCATGTCGACAGGTGCGCTCATCGCCTTCCTGCTTTATTTATTCCAGATCATCATGCCGATCACTTCGTTCGCGATGTTCTTTACCCAGCTGCAAAGAGCGAAAGGTGCGACAGAAAGGATCATCGAAATTCTCGACCAGCACCTTGAAGAAGGACAGGATGGCATCGAAAAAGATATTACCAACCTGCCAATCACCATCGAGGATGTCAGCTTTGCCTACAGTGAGGAAGAGCCTGTCATTGAGGGAGTCTCATTGGACGCGCAGCCAGGACAGATGGTGGCTTTCGTCGGACCGAGCGGCGGCGGGAAGACAACCATGTTCGGGCTGATTGAACGTTTTTATGAACCGATAAAAGGAGAAATCAGGATTGGTGACACTCCGATCCAGCAACTATCGCTTAACTCGTGGCGCAACCAAATCGGCTATGTATCCCAGGAAAGCGCGATGATGGCCGGTACCATCCGCGAAAACCTGTATTACGGACTCGAAAATGGTGATCAAATTCCCGATGAACGTCTGTGGGAAGTCGCAAAAATGGCCTATGCAGACCAATTCATCGCAGATTTTCCAAAAGGGCTCGATACCGAAGTCGGCGAACGTGGCGTCAAGCTATCCGGGGGCCAAAGGCAGCGCATCGCCATCGCCCGCGCCTTCCTGCGTGATCCGAAAATTTTGATGATGGACGAAGCTACAGCAAGCCTCGACAGCCAGTCAGAAGGCATCGTCCAGCAAGCATTGACCCGCCTGATGGAAGGCCGGACGACATTCGTCATCGCGCACAGACTCTCTACCATCGTCAATGCTGATAAGATCGTTTTTATCGAAAAAGGAAGAGTCACCGGGATCGGCACTCACCAGGAATTGGTTCGAACTCATGATTTGTATAGGGAATTTGCCGAGCAGCAGCTGGCATAATATAAAAGGAGTTTTCTTCCAGGATAATTGGAAAGAAAACTCCTTTTATATTATAATAAACATTTTTTTGCGATTGTGATGAATTCCAAACCATCTTTATAGTGAAGATATCTTAAACTATCCTCATGAACCAATTCATCAATCTTTTGCCAGGTTCCTAAATCTTTTTGATAATAAATCTGTTCAAGAACTAAGATTTCTTTTTTTAGCTTATTATGGAATTCTTCGTTTTCTAAATCAATAAAATCCTTGAACCGATCTTCTAAACGATCCTCATACGACTGATTATAATATCCATCAAAAAAATATCTTAAATAATAGAATCTCTCTTTGAAGTTCACCGATTGGCCCCCTAAACAAAAATAATCTCCTCGGTCGCCCTGTAATCCCTTGGTGACAGACCAACATATTTTTTGAAGGTCCCGCTGAAGTAGTTGGGGGTGTTATACCCCAGTTCTTCTGCGATGGCCTCCACTGTGTGGTCGGTGTGGCGCAGCATCCAGACAGCACGCTGCATGCGGACAAAGGTGACATACTCGACGAAGTTTCGTCCGGTTTCTTGTTTAAAGATGCGACTGAAGTATGGCACGCTCAGGTTAATCTGGTCGGCAACTTGCTTGATGGACAAGTCCTCCGTACAGTACTGGGAAATGTAATCAGCGCACCTTTGAATTTGTATGTCCTTCGATATTTCCTCAAAATAGCGGAGCTGTAGTCTTTCGTATGGCGATGTCCGTCTGGCTTTGCACGCTTCTTTGTATGAGTGGTGCAGCAGCAGCGGCTCGCGATAAACCGAGCCTACACCAATATAAAGCTGTATCCCGTATTCATTTTCCAGAGACTCAATCGTCCCAAGGATACGCTCCTCACCCTCTTTCCAATGCCTTAAAGAACCATACTCTGATGGCACCTGGAGCAGCATGAGCAGATGTTTCCTATATGACAGGAAGGTGAGCTGATACCCTTCAAACTGCTTTTTTAAAAATTCCTGGATCACCATCGACGACTGCCAGCCTTCCTGTATCCGTTTAGCCGGACAGCGGACGAATCCCTGGATAAAACAGACCACATTCGGAACAGCCTCCCCTGGCAGGAAAAAACGGGATTGCAGAAGCTCTTCCTCTGTCTTCAAGTCCCCTGACAACAGTTTCCGTAAAAAAGTCTCCTTAAAAGGCAAGGCATTACGCCCGAGCGCCTGCTCTGAATGGAAATGATGAAATACTTCCTCGGTTTCTGCGAATCTGGTATTCTCACTTTCAATCTCTTCGACCGCTCGCTTTAAGGTACGTAAAAAGATTCGTTGTTTCACCGATTTTACAAGCAGGTAGGTCAGCTTGAATTCGATTGCCAGCGGAGAGGTATGCAAAAGTGATGGGTCCAGCAGCGGAATGATCCGGCAACTTTTACTCCGTTTGCGGAACCGATGTATTTTTACCCAATCATGCCATTTATTCACTTCAATGATCGCGATATGTATATCATTCTCTTCGCCTACTAGCTTACAATTCTCCTGGCACTCTTCCAGTATCCATGCAGCCAGCTTCCCATACTCCCCTTCATCTTCAACACCAAGCCAAATTGAATGCAACCTTACCACCCCCTTGTCTTATTCACCTGAGTGAATAAAAACTTAAATTATATTAAATATTTGTATATTTCTGATAATTTATTGTAAGGTATTGGACAATTCTCTATCGTACAATCAATTTAATCATATCATGGCTTGCCTAAAGGAGGGAAATCTTGATAACGGGTTAGGCCAAAATTTTAACTAGGGGGAATCAGATTTGGCAGGGGAGTATCGGGAGTATAATTATGTAGCGGCTGATACAATTGACGTCAGCGAGCTTGAACCGCTTGATCCAGAAACAAAGCAAATCATGAAAAGTGAATTCAGTACAGGCATTAAACTAACGCTCTTTTATTATGTTTTCATTCTTTCCATTCCTATTTTGAATTGGTATGCAGGAGAGTTCATGTTCTCCCGCATGTGGGGCGGCATGACTTACAGCTGGTTTTTCACCAGTATTGTCGCAATGGCAATGGCCTTCGTCATAGCCCTCATCCATACGACTTTATATGAAAAGCGTCTGAAGAAAAATGACGCAGAGCAAACATCAGCTCCTGCTGATGGAAGGAGGATTGGCTGATGTCTACATTCCTTGAGCCGAAATTCCTGTTAACATTGATCCTGATGGGAACCATTGTGTATATCACCTATCTGACTAAAAGAAGCGCGACTGCTTCCGACTATTTCGTAGGAGGCCGCAGCTTCGGCTGGTTCACCAACGGCTCGGCGATTGGCGGCGATTATTTGAGCGCAGCCACCTTCCTGGGAATTGCCGGCCTGACCTACCAGCTCGGCTATGACGGTGCATACTATGCCTTTTGCTTCTCAATCGGCTTGACACTATTGGCGATTTTCGTTGCTGGACCGCTTCGCCGTTTTGGAGCCTATACAGTTGCTGACTTTTTGGCCTACCGCTTCCACAGCCGGCGCGCCCGCCTGGCAGCCGTCGCTGTCGTACTTGCTATTTCCGGCTTTTATGCAGCCCCTCAGCTGCTTGGTGCTGCGCAGATTCTAAGCATGTTTTTTGGCACAAGCTACGAATTTGGAATCATTTTCACCTGTTCCGTCATGATTTTCTATGTGGGAATCGGCGGCATGAAGGGAACTACCCTTAACCAGGCCTTGGAATTATGGATTCGTCTTGGCGCGTTCCTCCTCATGGTTGGTGCAGCCATCTGGGGCGGACTTCATTATCAGGATATCCTGGCATCAATCAATGAGTTCAAAGGTACGATCACAGGTACAGCAAGCTTCACGTCTGATGGAAAAGATATTCCGTTCGACGGTTCTGTCTGGACAGGAACAGGCAACTACTTCCCGTCATTCTGGCAGACGATTTCAATGACAATCGGACTTTCACTTGGTACCATCGGACTTCCGCACATCCTGTTGCGCTTCTACACAAATCCAAGCGCAAAAGCTGCGCGCAGATCCGCTCTTATGGCCATTGGAATCGCGAGTGCGTTCTTCTTGTTCGCTGTTTACCTTGGAGTAGTAGGACGCTCAATCTTCTTGACTGGCGATGCTGATCCGGCTGTCATGAAAGACCTGTTTGCTGGCGGAAATAACATGGTTGTCCCGTCAACAGCACAGGCCCTTGGCGGGGAATGGCTGCTGGGCCTTGTCATCGCCGGTGCATTCGCAGCCGTGTTCTCGAATCTTTCCGGGCTGTTCATCGCAAGCTCCGGTGCCCTTGCACATGATTTGTACGCAACCTTCTTCCGTAAAAACATTACTGAAAAAGAGCGCGTCATCGCTGGTAAAGCCTCTATCATCGTGCTCGGGGTTTTATACGGAATCCTTGGCCTGATGGTAAAAGAAGCATCCATCGGCCACCTGGTCGCCCTCGCATTCACCGTGGCGGCAAGTACATTCACACCAATCTTCATCCTTGGGATCTGGTGGAGAGGAATGACGGAAAAAGGAGCAATCGCCGGTCTGGTACTCGGTCTCGTCTCTTCCATGTACATGATCTTCTTCAAGACGACACTGCCAGAGTTCCTGCAGTTCAACGTACCTGGAATCATCACTGTGCCAATCGGATTCCTGTCCGTCTACATCGTTTCAAAGCTCGACCGCAAAGTACCATCTGATGTGAACGAATTTATGAAACAAGTTCACTCCAAAGAGTCGGAAGCAGCGTAAATGTTTTGATTTAGGTGTATATTTTTATATAAATGACAATGAAAATGGCGTGTAAAACTGACATCAGTTTTGGCACGCCATTTTTTTGTTTTATGATGTTTTCGCATCTAATATATACAATCCTTATTTTACATAATCTCTCCGTTAGCTGAATAAGGATTATTTATTCATTGCTTAATTTCTCAAATTTTGATATTGCCCTTTTAGCAGTATTTCTAATCCAAGTAATTTCGTGATTAACGAATGGCTTAATATAGGTTATCAACTCAGGGTCTTTAAATTTTGAAAGAGCTGAGAGTGCGTGTCCTTGGACATCTTTATCCTCTAATAGCCCCACCAAAACAGGAATTACCCTTTTGTCTTTATATTTGCCTAGTCCATCAACAATCATTTGCCTTGCCGTACCGTGTTTCTTATCTGTTGCATCTCCAGAAGGTCATTTAATGAACTTTTATCGAGAATTAACGATAATGAATTACCAATTGCCCATTTATATGTGTTGTTAGACGAGTTTTTAAATTCATTGATTAACGGATTAGAGGCAGTATTGAACCCCTTTACTCCCAGGCATCTTACCAAGAACTCCTTATGATTAAGGTCGGTAATTTGCGATAAGTGCCTTAGAATAATCGGAATGACATCTTTATTTTTATTATCTATTTTCTTCAATTCTTCAATTGAAGAGATACTATATCCTAACTCCCTTATCTCTGAAATAAGTAGTTCTTTGTTTAATTTCTCCACCGCCTTACCCCTATCTAACATTGCTTTATATAAGATTTTACCACTTCTTATTGAACTAAACTGCACCGTTAGCTGCATAAGAAAAGGCCATCAATTTGACAGCCTTGATCTTCTGCTATTGCCCTCGTTTAGTTCAAGAAGAAATTGCGAGTTTATTATTGAGTTTCTCTTCTATCCGCCGTGTATTCTAACACGAAATAAAGGATGTACAGTGAAATAAAGTAAACCACCGCCGAATATAATATATTCCATTCACCATAATGTAAAACTCTAATATAAACTGCATACAATTCAAGTAATACAAGAATGCATGTCCATCCTAAGATATATATAAATCTCTTAATGGCATTAGATTTCAGGGGAAAATAATTAAAAACAATAACCAGTACAGCAATCTCACCAACGGCTACAGCTAGGTACAACCACTCTATTTGTTCTTTATCAAAATACCAGTAAAGTTTGTACTTTAAATCAAGATACAGATCAGTTACAAAATTCATTAACAATGCAAACTGTATTGTAGCTAGTAACTCGTGCCTAGTTCTTTTTCTAGGCATTTTTAGGGCAACTAAAAGAACTAATATAACTGTCACTATAAATATCTTCACCAAGAGGAACACCTCGTTTTTAAAAAAACAACAATATTAACCATATTATCATTATTTAATCGAGGAATTATTCTTCTTTAATAAACCTGCTTCATTTGTACAATAAGAAAGCCCCGCTTATACATTAACTACCTAAACAAAAAGACGCATTGTGAGATAAACGCACCCGAGTGTTGAAAATGATTAAACTTCTTTTCCCCTTGTTAGATGTAGAGTCTATACACCATCTTTTTATATCCACCCTTACTTATATCTACTTAATATTTCTTCTGGAATATGACAATAATCATTTGGACATCTAGCTAACCGATCTTGATGTTCTTCTGCACTTCTCACATAGTTTGTAAGTGGTAATACTTCAACAACTATAAGGTCATGATCATTTCTCTCACTAATAAACGCCTTCGCCTCTATTAAGTGTTCAGGCTTTTCACTATATACTCCTGTTCTGTATTTCTCACCAACATCCTGTCCTTGTTTATTCAAACTGTAGGGGTCAATAATTTCAAAAAAATACCCCATTAATTCCTTCATCGTTACAACCTTTGGATCAAATCCTGTTTTTACACATTCGGCGTAGCCATCATATTCACCATCAAGTGTTTGACTTGTTCCATTAGCTCTTCCCGCTTCTGTAAACTGAACTCCAGGTAAAGTTTTGATAAAAGCTTGTACTCCCCATAAACATCCGCCCGCAAAATATACTATTTCCATATTGATTCTCCTCTTTGTCTACTCACACAAATTTTTTATTGTCAGTAAGTAATGATAGGCATATTCAACATACTGTTTTAAACACCTTCGGATTCTTAGTAGTATTCAATAAAAAGGGCATTAATCCCTTCTAAGATCAATGCTCTTAACAACTGTTTACACAAAGAGAAGCCGGGATTCTGATATGCTCCCCTTTAGGTAGACAGATTAAAAAATAAAAATCTGTTTACTTAAAGGGGAGTATTTTTTATGTCAAAAAGGACATATTCATTCCAAGATAAAATCAAGATCGTAGAGGCGTTAAAAAAGGGTAGCCATTCTATTTCAGAGCTGAAGTTTATATACAAAGTAAATGATCATGCAATTTATGATTGGGTCTACAGGTATGAAAAATACGGAGCAGAAGGATTAAAGAAGTCTTCTACCTGGAAGAGGTATTCTAAGGAACTTAAGCTGGCGGCTGTACAGGACTATCTTAGTGGGGACTACTCTCAAAATGATGTTATCAGAAAGTATGAAATCTCATGTAGACGAGTCCTCCAGAAATGGATTAACAAGTATAATAGTCATAGAGAATTAAAGGACACTTCCAAAGGAAGGACAAACACTATGACTAGAAGAAACACTACCATAAATGAACGAAAAGAGATTGTGCTCTATTGCCTTGAGAACGGCAAGGATTATCAGAAGGCAGCTGAGACCTTTAAGGTCTCTTACCAACAAGTATATCAATGGGTTAAAAAGTATGAGGATGGCGGCGAAGAAGCCCTTCGGGATAAGCGAGGGAGGAAAAAGGAAGAAGTTGAACTCTCCCCAGAACAGAAGATGAAATTGGAGATGAAGAGGCTTGCGAGTGAAAATGAGCGATTACGCGCAGAGAACTTATTCCTAAAAAAGTTAGAGGAGATCGAAAGGAGGCGAAGATAAGCCAGATACGCCTTGAGGAGAAATATATCGCTATCAAGGAACTTCACGAAGAAGAAGGATTCTCTTTCGTTATGCTTTGTGAAATTGCGGGGTTGGCCAGGTCTGCATATTATAAATGGCTGAAGCGAACACCTTCCAAGCGTGAATGTCAGAATGTGATACTTGTAGAAGAAATGAAGGCTCTCCATGAGGAGGTTAAAGGAATCTACGGCTACCGCAGGATTACGATGACTTTGAATAGAAGGTTGAGCAAGAGCTTCAATGAAAAGCGAATCTATAGGCTGATGAAGATTGTCGGCATTCAAAGCGTTATTCGGAAAAAGAAAAATCGATATAAAAAGTCAACCCCTCAACACGTCGCAGAAAACGTGTTAGACCGTAATTTCCAAGCCGAAAGTCCTAATGAGAAATGGGTAACTGATGTGACTGAGTTCAAGTATGGAGAAGCAAAAAAGGCTTATTTGAGTGCAATTAAAGACTTACATGATGGAGCCATCGTTAGTTACGTATTTGGACATTCCAACAACAATAAACTGGTGTTTGATACGCTGGATCAGGCCACGGCCCTACTGAATGGTGACCGCCCACTTATACATAGCGACAGGGGCTTTCAGTATACCCATTTTGGATTTAAACAAAGAATAGATCAAGCACAGATGACTCAAAGTATGTCCCGAGTCGGAAGATGTATTGACAATGGTCCAATGGAATCCTTTTGGGGATCACTGAAAAGCGAGAAATATTACATGGAGAAATATAAGACCTTTGAAGAGCTTTCTGCGGCGATTGATGAGTACATATACTTTTATAATCATGAACGTTACCAAAAAAGATTAAACGGCCTTAGCCCCTTAGAATTCAGGGCTAAAGCCGCCTAGATTGTTTTTATTATTTCCACTGTCTACTTGACGGGGAGCAGTTCATTCTCCACGGCTTCTCTTTTTCTGCTATATAGACTCTGCAACCCTCTTCGCAGACTCCCCCTGTGTTTTCACATAAAGTGTCCGGCTTGGGAATGCGACGAAAACTCCTTCTTCTTCGAGGATTTCCATGATCGCGAAGTTGATTTCTTCCTTTACTGCCAGGTATTCTGCCCAAACCTTGGTTTTTATCACTCGTTCCATCATAACCTAAAAACTTTACTTAAAAAAATCGCCAGGAATGATTTGTATCACTTCTTTGTGTTTGGATAAGTGTTATTTTTATCATGAGAAACATTATCAGTTATTACCTATACACACTCTAGGAGGAAATATAATCATGAGTGAAATGATAAATAATCGTGAATTGAAAGCAATGGATCCTGCGAAACGCAAGGCAACTTTAAAGCAGCTTTTCAAAGATCTGCATGATGGGAAAAATGTGAATGAGGTCAAGGCTCACTTTGATGCTTTTATTGGAAAAATAACGATCGAGGAAATTGCCGGCCTACAGCATGTCGAGTTGATCGACGGCGATATATCCGTTACGGAAATGCAGCGTATTTATGCAGCACACTCCGACCTTTTTAAAGGAGCAATAGAAGAGAATGATTCCGTGTACGGTCCAGAAAACCAGCCCGGGCACCCTGTCCATACATTCGAAATGGAAAACCGTGAGATTGAGCAGCTTTTACAAAATCGGCTTCGCGTCCATCTTGAACAATTTGCTATAGAAGACAGCGCTGAAAATATCAACCTTCTGCTAGAGGACTGCAACCTGCTATATGACATTGACAAGCACTACAGCCGCAAGGAAAATTTGATCTTCCCTTACCTGGAGAAGTACGGGATCTACGGACCGACAACGAATATGTGGCGGATCGACGATT
The DNA here is from genome assembly GCF_031759225.1 of Mesobacillus jeotgali. NCBI lineage: Bacteria > Bacillati > Bacillota > Bacilli > Caryophanales > Bacillaceae > Mesobacillus > Mesobacillus jeotgali. Next base: position 629,039 of record NZ_CP134494.1, on the reverse strand, counting down.
TCATCCGTGACGGAATCAAACTGGCAAAGAAAAAGCTATCCAACTATGATGGAGATAAAAATGGCGTGATTGAAGAGGTCCAGTTTGTCCTCAGGGAAGTGAGTGAAATGATTTACAGGGAGGAAAACATCCTCTTCCCGATGGCACTGCAAAACTTCACGGAGGATGAATGGGTGAAAATCGCCCATGAAAGCGACGAGATCGGCTATTGTCTGACATCACCAACTGAGGAATGGAAGCCTGCCCGAAAACACCTTGACGCCGATGCAATTTCTGAAGGCTATATCAAAATGGAGACAGGCATCCTGTCATTGAAGCAGCTCGAACTGCTGTTGAACCACTTGCCAGTCGACATCACCTTCATCGACCAGGACGATGTGGTCCGCTACTTCTCACACGGAAAAGAACGGATATTTGCAAGGACCAAAGCCGTCATTGGGCGCACTGTCCAGAATTGCCACCCGCCAAGAAGCGTCCATGTCGTCGAGGACTTGCTGAGGGACTTCAAATCAGGCAAAAAAGATACCGAGGATTTCTGGATCAAAGTTCGCGACAAATTCGTCTACATCCGCTACTTCGCGGTCCGCGATGAGAACAATCAATATATCGGTACGCTCGAATTCACGCAGAATATCAATCCGATCCAAGCCCTTGAGGGAGAGAAACGGATTTTGTCATGATTCCTTGTCACAGGCAACGGCCATCCACGGATTTTGTGATGATTCTTTGCCATAGGCAACAGCCACCCACGGCTGTTGCTCTTTTTTTGCCAAAAATACGACCACAGCCGTAGCACACATTAAGGCTGTGGCTCATTATGAATCTATTTTCCAACCACTATAATGAGAGACGATTAATAGATTGGAGGAAGCAACATGAGAAAGATAGGACCGAAGGGTTTAAGATGGTTGAAAATGATTCATGTATTTTTGGTAGTATTATTCTTTGGCGGGATTTTGAGTTCTGTGGCGTTAAATCTCCACATTGATTTCACTCGATATGATGAGGCTTATCTCGGCTATAAAAACATCGTCACCATCAGTGACCAGATTGTCAGATGGGGAGCAATCGGAACGCTGCTTGTCGGGTTCACATATGGTTTTTTTACCAATTGGGGATTTTTCAAGCACCGTTGGGTGGGCGTGAAATTCATTTTGTATATCATCCAAACAGTCGTCGGCATTTTCATCGTAGACGAGCTGATGATGGAAAACATGGAACTATTGGAGATGCAAAAAGAGGCAGCTTTAAGCAACCCCGAATTCATTCAAAATCATCTAATCAGGCAATACGCTGTCTATTTTCAAATTGCCGTTACCATCTTCATCTTCATCATTTCCTTTTTAAGACCGTGGAAAAAGAAAAAGGTTTAATCACCACAGCAGGTATTCCCAATTATATACAGAATAATAGATGAGAAATAATATATTGGGAGGTTATAAAGATGGTTGCAACACAAGCGATCTTAGCTTGGACGTTTATCTCTGAATGCCCGATTCCAAATGATGTGAATGTACTATTAGTAGAAGGTGAAAAGGCGATCGCGGCCTATAAAACCGTTCGCGACAGTGCGATTTTCACCAACAAACGTTTGATTGTCCGAGACGCACAGGGCCTTACCGGCAAAAAGGTTGAAATTTACTCCCTGCCTTACTCATCCATCAATATGTGGTCCACTGAAAATGCCGGCAGCTTGTTTGATGTCAACGCAGAAGTGGAATTATGGACAAGAGCCGGCCATATTAAAGTCAACCTGAAAAAAGGTGTAGATGTTCGCAAGTTTGATAAGCTGATCGCTGAAGCGATTTTGTAAAATGAGAAAAGCATTCCTTGCCAGTTCAGTGGACAGGAATGCTTTTCTTTTTTCAGCGTAAAAACTAAGACTCCTGCGGATGAGGGTATTCGATCAGTCGGGATAGAGCCCTTTTATCGGACACTTTTCTCTTCTTGTCCTCCGCGTTTGTCCGATAGAGCCTTCCTATCGGGCACTTTTCTCTTCTTTTCCTTCGCGTTTGTCCGATAGAGCCTTTCTATCGGACACTTTTCTCTTCTTGTCCTCCGCGTTTGTCCGATAAAGCCTTCCTATCGGACACTTTTCTCTTCTTTTCCTTCGCGTTTGTCCGATAGAGCCTTCCTATCGGACACTTTCCTCTTCTTTTCCTTCGCGTTTGTCCGATAGAGCCCTTCTATCGGACACTTTTCTCTTCTTTTCCTTCGTGTTTGTCCGATAGGGCCCTTCTATCGGACACTTTCCCCTGCTTTTCCTCCGTGTTTGTCCGATAGAGCCCTCATCAATTGAAGTCCTTCAATAAAATTTTCCCCCACCCTGTCCTTTTCCCTTCCCCATCTGTATATAGAAGGTGAAAGGAGGTGAGGCAAATGGCAATGGCGATGTTGAAGGATTCTAATATCAGGCTGATGTTTGAGGCTGGTGTGGATGAGAAGGGTGAGTCGATTTTCAAGCCTAAGACTTACCGCTATGTGAGAAAGGAAGCTACTGCTGATCAGGTTCAGCAGGCAGCTCTTGCACTTGGCGGCCTTAGCGGAAACTTGTTAAGCTCTGTGGAGCGTAACGACAGCTTCGATATCATCTAATCTGGAAATCTACTAATTTAATAGGAGGTGAAAAACATGGCAAAAACACTTGAGTTGCAATTCACTACAGCTCTTGGCAAATACGCCAAGCTGGCGGTTGATAACCCGAAGGAGCCAGTTGATCCAGCGGCAGTCAAGCTGGCAATGGAGCAAATCATCGCTTCCAACGCATTCCAGCCAACGAATGGAACCCTTGTTTCCGTTCACAGTGCACGCGTTGTCGAACGCAACGTAACCGATTACGAATTAATTTAATAAAAGCGGGCCGGTCTTCTACTAGAGACCGGCTCTTATTTTAAAAATGAAAGGAAGGAGGAAGCGCATATGGAACAGCTGATTCCGTTCATCAGCGATGTTGGGTTCCCGATTGTCGTGACACTGTACCTGCTTCACCGAATCGAAGCAAAGCTGGATACAGTCGTCCAATCAATCCAGGGCCTGCCCGCGAGACTGCAGGAAAAGCATGAAACCGACGCCGTTCATTCCGCCAAGATTGCCCAGCAGCAAATCCGTGAAATCAATTAACTTCAGGACCATCTCTCTTTTAAAAGAGGGGTGGTTTTTCGTTTCAAGGGCTTGGGCAGCTTGAAAAACGATTTAATCAAACGTTTGATTAAATAGTTTAAACATGTACTCTATTATGATTTTTCTCTAAGAAAATGCCTCAAATCTGCCATCCCAAAGCGGAGGCTTACTTAACCGGAATCCAAACCTCAGAATAATAATCCGGGTCAGCAGAGTTCCCTGCTGTGTAGACCTCTAGCTCGGGTGTTCCGGCATGTTCAAATCCGCTGGACGGGAACCATTCAGTAAAAATTTGCTTCCACACTTTCTGCATGGCTTCTGGCATTGGGCCGTGAACTTCGAAGATTGCCCATTTCGATGCGGGTACCTCCATTTTCATATAACCATCAGGTGTTTCTCCATCGTATGCCGCAGCAACCCAATAATCCATCTGTTTTTCCTTTACTTTACTTTGGTCCACACAGACACCAAGGATACCTTTTACAGGGCCGTTGTTTTTACATAACAATAAATCACATGTTCCATCCTTGTTCGCTCTGTCCCACATCTTGGGGATACCCGCTAGATTTTCTCCATTAGCATAAGAGAATTCCTCTTTAATCCCAACCACTTCAAAAGCTTCTTGTTCCACCACTCTGTATTGCATCGGTTCCGCTCCCTTCAAACTCACCTGGATTCCCAGGCGGCTGTATGATTTCAGCTTTCCGGTGTACTTTCGCGCTTCACTTGGAGAAATGCCATGCTGCCTGCGAAAAGCCTTCGTAAATGCTTCAGGAGTGTCATAGCCATATTTCAGCGCAAGATCTATAATTCTGGCACCACTGCTGCATAGTTCACCGGCTGCCAGCGACAAACGTCTCCGCCTAATGTACTCGCCAACGGAAATATCCGTTAAAATGGCAAACGTGCGCTGGAAATGAAAAGGAGATGAATTTGCCTGTTTCGCAATGTCCTCCACCGTGATCTCATCCAGCAGATGCTCCTCCATATAGTCAATGGCTTTTTGTAAAGCCTCTATCCACGCCATATCACTCACTCCCTTAAAACCATCCTATCAAGAATCCTTACAGCAATCTGGTCATTTTTTGCTCATGTTTGTCAGTATTTTCTATATAAAAAGGCCAATCCCCTTTTTTTAAAAAAAGATCTGTATTCAACTTTGAATCGTTAGCTTAGCAGAGTCTAAATATTTAACTAAATAGGTTATGATGTTACAAAATACATATAGAAGGAGAAAGTGATGAGCGAACATGATATTGAGCTTTATGCACGTTTGCAGGCAAAAGATTACTCACCACTTTAAAAACAATCAAGGAGTTCTGTAATCCGCTTACCGCAACAATCATGAAAAAGAGACGGATTCTGGATGATCCGTCCCACTTAAATCGTTCTGTCAGTTACTTCGCAAGATAAAACCACAGTAACCGTTAAAGACACGGTCCAGTACAAGAAGTTCCAGGAGTTTTATTTCACTGAACTGGCGTACCTATAGTTCTTATTATACCTTTTCTCTCTGTACATCTGATTATCGGCTTCGATGAACAAGTCTTCCATTTTACCGAGTGAGGAGTGGTCGAAGGCATATCCTTTGGAAAGGTGGATTTTGTATACCCTGTTGACATCGCTGTTCAGATGGTCAATCTCCCTTTGGATCGCGGCCATTAGGGACTCTGCCTGAGCGGGAGCGCTATTCACCTGCAATATGGCGAATTCGTCACCGCCAATTCTTGAGGCAATCACGTCGGAATTCGAGAAACTTTTTAAAATAGCGGCCGTTTCCTTGATCAGGTGATCGCCCACCTTATGGCCATATGAATCATTGATTTTTTTTAAATCATCCAAATCAAAAACCAAAATCGAAATGGGTGCATTGATTTGATGATCATACCGGTCCATCATGGTTTCAAAGTATTCCCGATTGTACAAAGTGGTTAAAATATCATGGGAAACCTTATATTCCAGCTGTTTTTGCAGTTCGACTTTATCGCTGATATTCCTGATGATTCCCTGGATCGCAACGATTTCACCCCTCTGATAAATCGGTGTCGCATGTTCCTCAAACCAGATATATTCACCAGCATCATTTTTCCAGCGCTGGATGATCGGTTGATTATAGTCCAGCTCACCGGAAGTTTTTTTCATCAAGATGGGAAGATCTTCAGGATGAATCCTTTCGAACGCTGTATATGGGTTCCTCATGCTCTCTTCAACAATATTCTGACTTAAAACAGCATTGATGGATGGACTTAGATAACGATATTTAAATCCTGGCTTCAGCTCAAAGTAGTAAATGATATCCTTCGAGTACTCTACCAGATTAGTAATGGTCGTTAAATAGTTCATCCTATGCTGTACTTTCTGCCATACCTGATATGCACCATAAATAAAAACCATTCCTAAGATGAAATATAGAACGTTCATGAACACCCTTCTTCTCTTCTGAATAATCTTGTAAACATAGTAATTTTTTACTATATTATACATTTAAATTACATTTTTTGTTAGTCATAATATGCAAGATTTCATAGATTAAAAGAAGATCGAAGAGCAATGACCATCATGGCATTCCTCATTACTGCTCGTAGGTGCTGATTAACTTTTTACGATTTTCCACTTTAATCAGCTGCCACATCGGCATATAGGTAATACTGAAAACGATGAGTGCCGCAGCTTCAAGATTCAAGTAATACATGATCCCGCTGCCAAAAAAGCTCAGGATGGTCTTCGCTTCTGTTGGACTCGCCAGGTAAAAGAAATTCGTATCAAACAGTAAATTGAAAAGGAAGATTGGGACGGCAACGATGTTCACTACTAGATAAGTGAAAAGAATGGCTTTGCGGGGAACTCTGTAGCCTTCAAAAAGGATGAAATACAATACGGCAATCGGAATGGCTGAGTGATTGAGGAAGTATTCGATATAGTCGAAATGAGGAAAGGTATAAGACATTTCAGGTGTAACCATGGCTAAGATCGCTGGCAAACTGCCTATGAAGTAGAGCACATAAAAACCTTTTACACTCTTCTTTAAAAACAAGTACATCGCAAGGAAGGAACTCATCGAGCACATATGCAAAGGAAGGTCGCCAATTTGCCATTGCCCGGTCAGGATGAGCCAAAGCTGGTGCGAAACCTGGCATGCCACCAGAGTCCAAAAGATCATCCATTTCAAAACATTTTTATGCGGCCTGATTTGATTTCTGAATAACACCAATCCAAGACAAACCCCAAAGAAAATCCCAAGAGTAATCAAATGCTCAGCAGAAAACAACTCAAAACCCTGCATTCCCGAAACAGAAAACATGATGTCATCACCTCGCTGCACATTAAAATGTTGTTAACTATAACTATATGCGCGAGGTTATGTGTTGAACACAGGATTACCGAATATACTCAAAAATAGTCCTTTAAAGAAAAATAGACTCCCTTTAAATAGGGAGCCCAAATTTAAAAATTTCATTGTTGAACAAGCCTATTGAGACAGATTTGTAAGTTCAAAGAAGTCAGGATCTGCTTTCATCATTTTTGTACCTTTTTCAGACTGGAAATAAAGATCTATTTCGTTTCCATAAAGAACTGTTATTTTTATGTCCCCAAAGTCAATCGCGCCTGAATTTTCACGGTGTGGAACTTCTTCTTCCCAATCAATTCCATCATTTATGAAGGCAGCAATTTGCTGGATTTTAGTTGGATCATTGATTTTAGTACAGGCTTCATCTTTTAAACTTTGATATACACATATACTTTCCGGGATATTTTGAATCCAAGTTGTAGAACTATATCTTGGGGTCTTGTCAAACTTCACCTCAGTCTGGTCTTCATGTTGATTATAGTAAGATGAGATGTATAATTCCCCATCGAATCCATTTTTTCTCCAGCCTGAATGAAAACCGCCCCAATCATTATCTGGTTCCCCATCGTCAAGGGCGGAACCTTCGAACTCTAAATTCCAGCCATGCTTAGGAAGTTCCTTTAAATAAAAGTCATAGATCTCAGTCCAATGATCTCCACCGATAACATAATTGTGTTCTCTAGGTTCCAATCCCTCAAATAAAGGGATATCTTCATGATCCTCGGGGATAATCGTCATCCCCTTATAAGTATCATCAGTAGCTTTTTGATACAAAAACAAGCCCATTACGATTAAAACCAATACACCTACTAAAATGAGCCAATGTATTTTTTTCATCTAATCACCCTTTGATGGATTTAATGATCATCGTTGTCGGAAATCTCCTAGCCTTATACAAAGAATAGTAACGATCTGATATTTCCTCATCCACGCCATCAAATCCAGATGAAACATCACTTTCAATCACTGACTCTATCGTAAAACCTGCTTTAATCAATTCATTTATGTAGGTGGCCATCTTCCTTTTAGGGATGACGACTGGTGCTTCTTCGCCTTTAAAATTTTCGTACTGCGTGACCCCTTCATTCTGATAGGACCCATCAAGATGAATTTCACCATTCTGGCTTTTCAAATGAGCGTATAATGGATGATCCCAGCTGAATATAAAGGAGCCGCCTGGCTTCAAATAGGAATGGATCAATTGAAACGTAGCAGCAAGGTCAGTTGTCCAGCCAATGGCATAAATAGAGTAGACCACGTCAAAGTACTTTTTTGGCAGTCCAATATCTGACTCCATTGGGGCACAGAATAAGTTGTTTTTTACCTCTTTAAGAGTTTCTCTTGCTGTATTGATTTGGGCTTCCGACAAATCAACTCCCCAAAGTTCACTCGCACCCTTTTCCGCCATATAGGCAAGTGAATGCCCGCTTCCACATCCAATATCAAGGACCTTTTTATTGCTCAGTTCACCAAACAACCCTAACTCCTCTTCACGTTGCGCAAAAGGACCGTAACTTGGCAAGGCATCCTTCCCGTTAAAATGATGTGCTACTGTATTCCAGCTCTTTTTGTTTTGTTCTATAATCTCAATCGACAATTCAATCGCTCCAATTTCATTTAAGACTTCAATCGAATTTTAACATATTATCCCATACAATAACCGTAGTTTTCTGAAAATAACGACAAAAAAAGAAGCAGAGTTCATCGCCCTCGTGCTTCCAGAAAGTCTGACAGTTTTCCGCCATTCCTCTTCACTTCAACCTCTTCCACAACACCAAATTCAATACAAACATTAGAACTCCATAACCTAAGACCCCAAATGGCACCTTCAATGCTAAAAAGTGCAGTCCTACAAAGACTGGGATGATGAGGAACAGCAGAAAGATTCTGATATCCCCACTCTGCTTTACGGCGTCAAATGGCTGTGAAAAGGGAAGTTCCTTTTCTCCTGCCAGGTAGCAGAGCACTGTAAAAATCAACGCAGCCACTAATACGGCAATCAAATCATCCAAAATTCTAAGCCCGAACAGAAAGCTGAACATGATCGATACGAGCAGGAACAATGGCAAAAATAGCTGGAACAGGAATGCCTTCAATGCCGCTTTATTGATGATGAAAGGATTTTTCAGCGTTGCGACCTGGTAGATCCAGCCTCCTATATAGGAACCGGAATGCGCGAGCATGATGACCGACGTCGGGATGACCAGCAGGATCGAGTAGATGGTTAAATAATAGCTGCTCGCCCTGAATTCCTCAAAACTCATCATGGAATAGCTGTTGAACATGAACGCAAATGGAATCACGATGGCAAATCCTAGGGAAGGATACACCTTCAGCTTGAAATCGCGCTCGTTTTTCATCATGATCCTCGTGAACCGGAAAAATGGCAGTTCCTCTTTGGAGAAAAAGAAAGGCATGGATCGAAACACCTTCCACTTGCTGCCCGCTTTTTTCTTGCCTGTCTGAGCGGTCAGTTTCTGCAAATTGCGTTCGAAGTCAGGAATCATTTTTACATACAAAAGGATGGACACAATAGGTCCAAGCACGGCAAAAAGCGTCAAAATCAGATTGCCGAAACTCCTGCTGTCCCCAAGCAGGACTTCGAACAGTCCAGCAAACCACATGGGCGGAAGCAGCAGCTGCCACCAGGCAAAATCCAGTTGATAATCGAGATTCACCAACTCAAAAGACCGCGCCACGACCTGATAGCCAACCATGACTCCGACGGATAGGGCAATCTGGACATAGTTGATGATATCCTTCAGCTTCTCACCGTCAAAATATCGCAAAATAAACAAATACAGCAACGCCGTGAAGGCAATGATGAAAACATCCGCCATCGCAAATGAAACGAGCAGCAGTCCCGAGAACAAAATCCCTTTGAAGATAACGCTGACCACCAAAGGAATCATTGTTGTGGCAAGGGTTATGTACAGCATATAAATCGTCACATGCAGCAGTTTTGCCATGCTCACCGTCTTCGAATTGACTGGCTTCGTGTCGAGCACACTTTTATCCCGCAAATCGAGCAGCACCGATGAAAAATCGGAAATGAGTGTCGTCATGATAATGAACATGAAAATACTGAACAGGATGGACACCTGAAACAGATAGTTATCATTTAAAAATAAAAACGGGATCAGCATCAATCCGAACAAGCCATAAATCCATAGGGACTTGAAAAATTCATTCGTCTCCGGCTTATCCTTCTTCTTCATAGACTGATTGAACACCGTCGGCTTCCGGCGCTGGTCCATCGTCAGTTTGACTTGAAGGATCCGGCGCATCGTTTTGTACTCTACGCCCATTTTTAAAAAGAGAGGTTTGAATACATCAAGCAGCCTTAATATGAAAAAATTCTCCATCGTCATCCCTCCCTGACAATGGATACAAATTCAGCGGCACGGTTCTCATGCTCATGAAAACCGGTCATCTGGTTGAAAATATTCTCGAGCGAACCTGCCTGGCTCTGAGTCTTCAATTCTTCGAAACTCCCATTTGCCACGATATGGCCTCCATGCAGCAGGACAATCCGGTTGCTGATCTTCTCGACGACATCCATGATATGGGAAGAATAAAAAATCGTCTTCCCCTCAGCTGCGAACCGTGCAAGGATTTCTTTGAACACCATCACACTATTCGCATCCAGACCCGTCAACGGTTCATCCAGGAACAGGAGATCCGGATTATGCAGAAAGCTCGAAACAATCAGCGTCTTCTGCCTCATCCCTTTCGAAAAAGAAGAGATCCGCGAATGGTAGACATCACGAAGGCCAAACACATCAAACAGCTGCTCCGCTTTCCGGTCCGCATCGTCATAATCCATCCCGTAAAGCTCGGCCACGAACGTCAAATACTCCTGGGCCGTTAGCGAATCATACATTTCCGACGTCTCGGGAATATAACCGATTCTCTGCTTATAGCGTTCACCCTGTCCAACGATATCCTCCCCGAAAATCTCAATCTTCCCGGAATATCCTTCTTCAAGCCCAAGCATCAGTTTTACCGTCGTGCTTTTACCCGCGCCATTCGGCCCTATATATCCAATGATTTCTCCTCTATTAACCTTTAAATCAATCCCTCTCAGCACCTCTTTGCTGCCATAAGACTTAGTCAGGCCGGTGATTGATAATACCTCCGCAGACATGTCACTCCCCCTTTTAAAAATGGTTCAAAATACCATATTCCCATTCTAGCATATTAGGAAAATACTGGAATGGCATGTGGGGTATCAGCCCATTTCCTGGGAACACTCTACAACACTTTTTCAAAAAAGATCTGCACAACAAGCGCCACTGTCATTACTCGCAGAATCGGTTTGACATAGTTCGGGTTCAATTTGCTGGCGATCCTGACGCCAATTTGCGCTCCTGTCACTGAACCAAGCATCAAAGCGAGGGTCACTGGCCAAATCACAGCACCTGTTGATATATAGGTAATCGCAGCACCTAAACAGCTCGAAAACGTGGCAAGACGGACATATCCGACCGCACGGATGTAAGCGATGTTCAAATGGTCAAATAAATACAGCATGAGCGTTCCCTGTCCTGGTCCAAAAAGTCCATCATAAATTCCGATTGCATATAACCCCGGGACACTTTTACCTGAAGGCTTTAATGGCTGATCACCAGACATGCTCCCTTTTCCCAGGAATGAGGCGAGGAAAGCAAAAACCAGCAGGCCAATCGCCACCACATACATGTCTTCACTTGATATTTTCGAAGCAATGAACCCGCCGCTGACTCCGCCAATCAGGCTGACTGGGATAATCCAAAACGATTCCTTAAAAGTGATTTTCTTTTCTCTATAAAGATGATAAAAGCTCGTGAAGGAGCTGACCGTATTCGAAACCTTATTGGCTGCAATCGCCGAATGCACCGGAATTCCCAGTACGAGCATCGACGGCAAACTAATCAAGCCCCCGCCACCTGCCAGAGTTCCAATCGTCGTCGCTAAAATTCCAATGAAAAACAGAATGACATAATCCATTTTCATACACCTCCTAAAATCCATTATATTCCTGTTAGTTTGATAAGGAAATTTAATGTTTCTAATGAAAAGGTATAAGAATTAGTTATGTTAGGGATTCAGAATAATCCGGAAGGCTATTGTGCTCCTGCCACTAATGTGTAGTAATGATTGTACCAACCTCCCCAGTCCGGGCTGGTTTATGTTACCAGTTTTCTTCACTCTCACCGAATCCGGGCACATAGAGCCTGTTTATGTTACCGGTTTCCTTCACTCTCATCGAATCCGGGCACATAGAGCCTGTTCATGTTACCGGTTTTCTTCACTCACACCGAATCCGGGCACATAAATGGTTTTAGTCCTAATTCAGGTTTCAACTTTCACAGTAAAATCACCCATCCTAATTCCTTTGAATTATCAGTAAAGTTTACTATGATTGAATGAGAATATAAACAAATGGAGGGTGTTACGATGGAATTAACGGTGTATTTAGCTGGGCAGATTCATGATGATTGGCGGGATCAGGTGGCGAAAAAGGCGAAGGAAAAGAATTTGCCATTGGTCTTCGTTGGACCGCAGACTAACCATGATCGCTCTGACAATATTGGCGAGGATATCCTCGGGGAACAGCCGGGCAATGTGTATAAGGACGATGCGGCATCTGATATCAACAATTTCAGGACGCAGGTTTTAATGCAAAAATCCGATATCGTCATCGCCCTTTTCGGTGAAAAGTATAAACAATGGAACACCGCGATGGACGCCAGCACTGCGATCGCGATGAACAAACCGACGATTATCGTCAGACCTGAATCCTTGATATCCTTTGAAGGAACTTTCCAATAAAGCGAATGTTACGGTAGAAACGATCGATCAGGCACTGGATGTCATCAGTTATATTTATGAATAAGAGTAAAAGCGCAGGATACACGTTCCTGCGCTTCTTGAATAAAAATAAAGCATAGGGGCGCCCCTATGCTTTTGTTCTTTCCGTTGCTATTCAGTTGCTGCTGCAGAGTCTTTTATTCTAATGTTAACACGAGCAATTCTTCTGTCGTCCATTTCCGCAACGGCAAACACGATATCCTGATATTCAACCTCTGGATGTTCATCCGCGGCGGGGATATATCCAAGCTGCCCAAGGACAAATCCGCTTAATGTATCATATTCTTCGCTTGGGAGTTCTATTTTTAGAGCATCCTCTACTTCATATAAATTAAGCGTACCATCCATCACATATTGGTTAGTGTCTACCTGGACAATTTCAGCGGCGTCAAGCTCCGGCTCATCATGCTCATCGAAAATATTGCCGACGATTTCCTCAATCAAGTCCTCAATCGTCACAATTCCATCCGTTCCGCCATATTCATCGATCGCAACCGCCATATGGAGATTGCTCTGCTGCATTACCTTGAATAACTGATCAAGATGCATGGATTCCAGGACAAAGCTTGGTTCGCGAAGCATGCTTCTAAGGTCAAATACTTCTTGATCACCACATTCAATGAACGGAATCAAATCCTTAGTATGAAGGATTCCAATGATATGGTCGATACTTCCTTCATACACAGGCATTCTTGTGTACTTTTCCCTGTTGACGATGGCAACCGTATCTTTCAGGCTGGTATCAACAGAAAGAGCGACAATGTTGGTCCTGTGTGTCATGATATCAGAGATCGTCTTATTATCGAATTCAAAGATGTTGTTGATCATCTCTTTCTCTGTATCCTGAATCGTTCCTTTTTCCATGCCCACATCGACCATCATGCGGATTTCTTCCTCTGTCACATTCTCTTCATCCGCATTTGGATCGACTCCAAACAATCGGACGATTCCGTTCGTCGATAACGTCAATAACTTAACAAATGGAGATGAAATCTTGGATAATACCGTCAAAGGAGCAGCGGCGAACATCGCAATCGGTTCTGCCTTTTGCAGCGCAAGCCGCTTCGGGACCAATTCTCCAAGTACAAGGGTAAAATAAGACAGCACCAATGTGATCGTTACGACAGACACTAATTCAAGCATGCTTTGGGAAAGCGGCACGCCCATTTCGCTTAACAATACTGCCATCCTTCCGGCAAAGCTTTCAGCTGCGAACGCACTCGCCAGGAACCCGGCAAGTGTGATGCCAATCTGGATTGTCGCCAGGAACCGGCTTGGTTCAGATGTCAGATTGTGGAGCATTTGCGCTTTGCGGTCACCGCTTTCAGCCATTAATTTTATTTTATTGTCATTCAAAGAAATCAGCGCGATCTCTGATGCCGCAAAAAAAGCGTTCAAAACTATCAGGATCAATAATATGACTATCTCCGTTCCCAAAAGGGATCAACCTCCAACTACATATTTCTCATTATTTTATCACATAATTTAATGGTCAGGACATTTGGAGCTTTTCTCCCACTGTAAACGCCATTCATTATTAACAGTTACTCAATAACTATTCTTTGCATTGATCCTTCAAATTCCTCTGACATATTTAAGCAGCCTGCTTTACTGTTTTTTCCTTCGACATGAACCAGCCAGTAGCTGCAATGCCGATGAGGACAGTGTAGAAGAACAGCTTCCATTCAACAGAATGCGCGAATTCGTAGGAAATGACTCCAATATCCTTATGCCCCAGTGTCAATACAGCCAGTTTGACGCCTACCCAGCCAACAATTGCAAACGCAGCAATCTCAAGGCCAGGTCTTGACTGAAGCAGTTTTACAAACAGGTTGGCTGCGAAACGCATGATGATCAACCCGATCAGGCCCCCGGCGAAAATGACGAGGAACTTGCCTCCATCCATCCCGCCAATCGCAGGCAGGTTTGTGTTCGGCAGCGTCATCGCGAGTGCCACAGCTGCCAGGATTGAATCGACTGCAAACGCGATATCTGCAAGCTCTACCTTAAAAACAGTTGCCCAGAAACCTGATTTCTTTTTCTCATCCGCTTTATTTTCATCTTCCAATTTCTTGAAATAAAGCTTCCTGACTATGTGATTGATGGCAATGAACAACAAGTATAGAGCCCCGATTGCCTGCACCTGCCAGACATCGACGAGAAAAGAAATGATGAATAGAGACCCAAAGCGGAAAACAAAAGCCCCGGCCAGACCATAGAAAAGCGCCTTTTTCCGCTGCTCTTCCGGAAGGTGTTTGACCATGATCGCCAATACTAAAGCATTATCGGCTGCCAGCAACCCTTCTAAAGCAATCAGTAATAACAATACCCAGCCATACTCAAATAAAATCGTCAGTTCCAATCGTTTTTCCCCCTTTTAAAATTAAGATGCATTTCCACTTTTAGCAGCCAATATTTTGGCCTCAATCCGTTCCTCAATTTTTTCAAGCTGCTTCTGATCCTCCAAAAGCTCAATCCTGTTCGCCTTCAGCAATTCCTCAAAAGTCACTTTTTTCTTTTTCACCCTGATCCATCTCCTTTTCAGTAGTTTCATATATTGAAAGTTCATTTGTCTGCGGTCTGAAAATAGAAAAGCGCAAGCGCCTTGGTCAGCCCCGACAAGCGCTGGAGGACCGACCGGTGAAGTCGTTCTTTGACTTCATTGGGCGGACCGAAGCGACTCGAGGGGCTAGGCGCTGGAGCTGGACAATTCTCGAAATGAAGTTTACACTTTCCTATCACGAGAAAAAGACCTTTACCAGACATGGCAAAGGTCTTAAGACAACAAAAAAGACCTTTACCAAATAGGCAAAGGTCTTGCTAACAACGTCAACGTTGCCAACAAAGCCGGGAAGTGCGAAACTTCCGAAATGACGACTCTGCTGTAAAAGCTACTCCCCTTTAGGAGAACTATTCAATTAATGTAAGTACAATATAATTCATGTACAAGCACTGTGTCAATATATTATGTGAACATAAAAAATCACTTTCTTTTCACCGGAATCCAGATTTCACTCCTGAATTTAGGAGAAGATACATCTTTATGTTCATTCCAGAGGATCTCGGGGCCTTCTGTCTGTTCGTAGGCAGCAGATGGAAACCACTCGGAATAGATTCTCCCCCAGACATTTTGAAGGGTCTCAGGGAACGGGCCGATTGCTTCAAAAACCGCCCATGTTGACGGTACAACTTCCAGGGAAGCAAGATGGGACGGGCACTCTTTCGTTGTGGCGGCACCAATATAATGGTCCAGTTCCCCTTTCTCCTCCATACGGCCTTCGGAAAAATTCACCGATGCACTGACCAATCCCATTGGCTCCGTATTCGACAGCTCTTTCATCTCCTGGATCTTTTCCATATTCAAGCTTTGCCACATCTCAGCGATTTCTGGATTCACACCATGGAAGACCAGCGGCACTCTTTTCATGATCCCAACAATGCGAAATGCATCTTTCTCGACGATTCTGTAATTCATTTCAGAACCTCCCTTTATTGATAATTGAAAGGTCATGGGTGGATAAGCTTTCAAAGAATGACCCGGCATCCTCGCTTCCGATGGAGTGATTCCATGTAAGCTGTGGAACGCTCTCGTAAAAGAATCTGGCGAGCGATACCCATACTTTATGGCCACATCAATTACTTTGACATCGTGATTCTCCAGCTCGAATGCCGCCAGTGTAAGCCGCCTGCGCCTAATGTATTCAGTAAGCGAAACACCTGCGAGGAAAGAAAACATCCTTTTAAAATGATATTCCGAACAATATGCGGTTCTCGCCACTTCTTTAAAATCGATCTCTTCCGCCAGATTATCCTCAATATATCTCATAGCCTCATTCATACTCTCCAGCATATCCATATCACGACCTCCTTCCTAATCAACAATAACAGGACCCGAAACCCTTCACCCGACAATCCCTGCACCGTTTTTGCAGGTGCCAGGAGGATGGACTAACAACTTTCGTAAAAACTCTGTTTACCCAAGGTACAGACATGACTCACGTAAAATATTTTCCATTAGCCGAGACTTCCGTAAATTCTTGCAGAAAAGCCTGAGTTCCCTAATGAGCCTTTTCTTACCTGAGAGTCCGTTTTCAGCCTGAAACCCACTCCTCATTCTTTCTCGACTATAATCTTCCCTGTCATACCATCAATATAGCGGATTGGCTTCCTGCTCTCTTTTTCACATGGTGTGTAGATCAAGCTATGCACTTTTTCATCATGGTCGTATTCCCATGCAAGTTGGAAGTCGAGATGCTTCAAGTAAATCTGGGCCGCCTCTTCCCTGGAGATTTTCGGAGCTGTCGAGAGCTTTTTCAGTTCTCCGATTTCTAGCGAAGGTCCGCTGAAATGGTGAACTAGTCCTGTCCTGGTGCTGACAGCGACCATAATGATTTCTGATTGAACTGGAATATCATGTCCAGTATGGATCCTGAACATGAACGATTCTTTTTCGGAAGGCTGATCTTCATCTCCGCGTACTATTCTCTGTAAAAAAGGATAGAACTCCGGAATGACACTCTGCAGGAAGCGAACAGCAATTTCGTAGCATTCTTCCCGGCTAAGTTCGAGAGTTCCATTCCTTTTGTAAAACCAGGCAAACCGGATCACCTTTCCACTTGCTCTAGAAATGAATGCTTTTACCGTCGATTCTGTCTGTTGCTTGAAAAAGTCATTCATCGTCTTACCCTTTTCCGGCACATCCCAGTCTCGCCCTCTCCAAACGATACCGATTTCTCCCCCCATATCCACCTCACGGATAATCTCCATGTCAGAAGTAATCCCGATGATCTCCTCGTTCGACATAGTCCCAGCCTGTTGCTCATACTCAGGGAGGCGTTCATACGTTTCCGGAATTTCCTCATCACGTTGGTACTTATAGGTCGGAATCATTTGGGTCGCTTTATATTTTTCATAGCCATTAACAGGTTCATACACAAGCCGTAAGCCTTCTTCCACATCCAAAAAAAGATCAGATACATGGATGATTTCAATCTCAAAATCAAGCTTGCTCTTTACATCCTCTCTCAAGGCTTCGATCGCAATGATATTCTCCGGAATTGCAGGCAACGGCTTGACACCATAATAGGAAAAAGTAGTGATTTCCCCTGAGTCATTGACGTCGATATAACACCCCGTATGACCCATAGGAAGGTCCATCAAAAATTGGCTGTAATAAAAGCGGTCACCATGATTCATTCTCCTGGTAAAACCGTATGAAAAATCTTGAAGTGCCTTAGGGTAATGGTGCAGCAAAAACTGCTCCGCCAACTCCCGTTTTTGAACTGCAGTCGTTCCCTCTTCAACATTCACTTTTTTATCTAAAATAAGGTTCGTCAAATTCCCTTCAGAATCCAGCTTTACCGTGATCCCGCTATCCTCATATTCGTTTACCCAGATAAAAATTGCTTCCTTCTCCTCAATGAAATCCTCAATCAATAATGTATAATTCGCCGGGATACCCCCAATCTCCAGTGCCCTTGCTTTCAACTTTTCTCGCTTCATATAAAATCCTCCTGGAAATAACTCTATGGATCTTTTTCTCATTCCCAATAATGGCCTTATTTTCATTCTACCATTATGCCATCCATCCCTAAGCAGCCATGACTCTCTTTAATGTTACCTCGAGCCATTATATCTATTGTCATATTTTACTATAATTTACTTTTTGGCAATGTTACCCTTAATGTAGAAAAGATGAGGAGGGGTTAGATGAATAACTTTGAAAAAGCCTTTCAGGAGGCTCATTCCAGGGTTGATTTTTCAGGAACAGTCTTGGTCCAGGAAGGGAACGGTGAAGCAGCAAGTGCCAGCTTTGGCTATGCCAATCGCGCTGAGCAATCAAAAAACAATCTGGGAACTCGTTTCGGAATCGCTTCCGGTTGCAAGCTTTTCACGGCCATCGCGATTTGCCAGCTGGTCGAGCAAGGAAAACTCACTTTCACTACTAGACTGAAAGATTGCCTCGATATCGAGTTTCCTAATTTTAGTGACGAAATCACGATTCATCATTTATTGACTCATACATCCGGTGTGCCTGACTATTTTGATGAGGATGTCATGGACGATTTTGAGGAGTTGTGGATTAAGAGGCCGATGTATCAAATCCGAAGCCTAAAAGATTTTTTGCCAATGTTCCAGAATGAGCAGATGAAATTCACTCCTGGGGAGACATTTCATTACAATAACGCAGGCTATATTTTGCTCGGACTTATTGTCGAGCAGGCCTCCGGTATGGAATTCACTGCCTATGTTGAGGAATATATTTTTAAAAAGGCAGGAATGATGGATTCTGGTTACTTCTCCTTTGACGCTCTTCCTTCCGATACGGCTTTAGGTTATATCGACCTGCCTGATGGGAGCTGGAAAACCAATATCTATTCACTGCCGGTAAAAGGCGGTTCTGACGGTGGAGCTTACGTCACTGTTGAGGACATGAGCAAACTGTGGAAAGCACTACTTGGCCAACTTTTACTAAAAGAGGAGACCTTGAACAGACTGTTGACTCCTCACGCGCAAGAAGATGAAATAAATTTTTATGGATACGGTGTATGGATTAAGAAGCAGGACGATGACATTTTCAAATACCATGTCATGGGCTATGACCCGGGAGTCAGCTTCCATTCCGCTTACTATCCAGCTGACAAAACCATTGCAGTCGTATGCTCCAATAAGTCAAGCGGTGCTTACGATATCCTCGAGACAATTGAAGAGACATTGCAGGTAAAGGCTTAATGCAACAGGGACGGTTCCATTTGAGGAACCGTCCCGTTTTGTCCATATGACTCGATCGTGTTGGCTCCACTTCGGACCCCCGACCCGCTTTACTCCATCAATCTCTTTCTTTCGCTCGCTGAGTATCCCTGATATTCTTCTGAACCGTAATGGCCGCAAAAATACTAAGGACAAAGGACATCGCGTAAAAGCCCTTCTCACTTAAAATAATGCTCCCTGCATTGTAAAGACCAATCGCCATCAATGAAATAGAGACGATCAGCGCAAACCAGCTGATTCCGTAATAAATATTCGTAACGGGTATATCCTCTTCCTTATCCCTCACTGCCTTTTGCAGAGAAACCGCTGCATAAAGACCGAATACCAATACGGCAAAATAATACCCTTTTTCATTCAGTTCCATCGTCGCATTGAATAAACCAATCAGGTAAGCGGAAATACCAATTAACAGTGCTCCCCAGGAAGCACCCTTGAACGCCGAGGTAGGTTCCCCCTCTTTCCTCTCCACTTTCACCTTTGGCTTTCTTTCAACAGCTTTATCCAATGATAAATCATGTTCATTTGACATCAAGTCTCTCCTCCAACTTTTACAAATATGGCTTATATCTAAATACATTATATAGAAGTTGTTTACAAATAATAGATAATTTTGTTATTTTTTCTAAAATAAACGTTAAAAAGGAGAGGACAAATGCACTGTTAAACGGAAAAATTTCGCTTAAATCGGAAATGACCTTTATTTTCTTAATAATAAGGGTCGTTTTTCCGCTTATTTAATCCAAATCGTTGAAATTTGATTAATTTTTAGTGGTTAACCGGAATAGCTCCGCTTATTACCGCTTCATAAGTGTACTCCAATGACAATAGCCGGAAATCATCCGCTTATGTTTTCTCATACTTACCTGAATGATAAACAGAGCTATGTAAATAATAAAACCGGAAACGAAGGAGGATTTTCATGGAGAAAAATCAACAAGCTAAAGACAATTCAGGTTCTGCTATGCAACCAGGATATTCAGGAACTGATGCTGAACAAGTTAAACAGCAGATCCAGAAAGATGTAGCAGCAGGCCAAGGGGCCATGACTTCCCGAGAAGCAGGCTCAATAAGGAACTAAAAAACCACTTCGAGTGGTTTTTTCTTTGCAAAATTATCTCAAGAAGATGATTTCTCCTGAATCTGGATTTACCATGATCCGCTTCTCTGCCTCCGTTGTTCTGACCTAAACAGAAGGGTGTGAGGAATTCGGAATTTCATCTTAGGGGGCAGCGACGATTCCAAAACGATTTTTCTATACATATCTAATTATCTCTATTTAGATAATCTGTATAATAGAGGAAGGAAATCCCTTTAAAAAATGGTGAGGAAATTATGAACAACTACGTTAAAGCATTATACGAGGAAGCATTAAAACACCGGAATAGCATGGAAGCAGTCAGGCTGTCTAAATACATGCGGAATCAATTTGAATATATCGGTTTGAGAGCTCCGCAGATGCAGGAGATTTTCAGACAGCATGTGAAGACTCATGGCCTCCCTGCAAAGGCAGATTTGCATGAGGTCATCACTTCCCTCTGGGAGCTGGAAGAACGCGAGATGCAGATCAGCGGGGCATACCTGTTAGATCTAATGAAAAAACAGTTCACCGAAGATGATCTCCAGCTTCTTCAATTTATCATCACGACCAAGCCCTGGTGGGACACGGTAGACCATATCGCGAAAAAGCATTTCGGATACTATCTTGAAAAATTCCCGCAGCATCGGCAGCCTATTATCGACAGATGGATCGCCTCGGATAACATCTGGCTGATCCGTTCTTGCATATTATTCCAATTAGGCTACAAAGAAAAAACCGATGTGGCCATGCTCGAGGATATTATCTCAAGAACCTGCCATACGAAAGAATTTTTCATCAATAAAGCCATCGGCTGGGCCTTAAGGGAATATGCCAAGCAAAACCCTGAGAAAGTCCATGAGATGACGAACAGGCTTCCCATTTCGAACTTGAGCCGAAGAGAAGCCTTGAAGCATATTGGCAAGAAGTGACAGAATAAAGGAGCACAGGGCATTTTATCCCTGTACTTCTTTAACTTTTCTATATAATACGATTAACGCTTCGCAAAATAAAGTCACACCGATAAAGGTAAAAACGAAGAAAAACGGAGAACCTGTCATCCCGAAAGCTACTTCATTCTGCAGCGGATCAACACTATTCCACGAACTCTCGATATCCGGTGTGTAATTCAGTGTTTTGATGTAACCAATTATCAGTATGCTAACAAAATAGAGAACATGAATGGCTATTGAACCAATGGCTGCTTGTATAAATAGCTTCATAATTTTGCCCCCTTGTTAAAAAGCTAACCGTCCCTTTTCATCAATCCAGCGAAATCTTCACTCTATCATCCAAATATTTCATCGAGGTATACCCATAAAGATCGAGTCTATTAGGGATGACTTTGTTGCCATCTAACATTAAGATTATGTCGGTAATGAAATGGCGTGGCTGTTCAATTTTTTCATAATCGAATGTGGGTGATTTCATATCGTATTGAACACCATTCTTATCCACGATCACACCTTCAGTTTCCATTCCTATAGAAATTGGTTCATGTTCATTTTCACCTTCACTAACAACGTTAAGATGAAGTGTTTCAAATTCCCGATTTTCAACTTCATGGTTGCTGATGACAATCGTAGTGGGCTGTCCAATTTCGATTTTATCGATGCTGATGGTACTTCCCGCATATTCAAACGTCTGAGGATACTGTTGATTCGCATCCAGTTCGATGCTTTTATGATCCTCGAATGAAAAATAAACAGATTCAAATTGAACGGTAACGTCTTCCGGTTCTTCTCCCAAAAATGAATCAAAATACATTTGGAGTATTTGCCAATTCGCTTCAGGCTGTAAATAGTTATAGCCACCGCCAAACTGGTCCGGTCTCACTTTTACATTGTCCACTTCCAAATTGCCA
This sequence comes from Mesobacillus jeotgali, assembly GCF_031759225.1. Taxonomy (NCBI): domain Bacteria; kingdom Bacillati; phylum Bacillota; class Bacilli; order Caryophanales; family Bacillaceae; genus Mesobacillus; species Mesobacillus jeotgali. The sequence continues at coordinate 607,007 of NZ_CP134494.1, read as the reverse complement.
AAATGAATCCTATCGATTCTCTTTCCTTGCCCTTCCATTGGAATACCATATTCCAAAAGCGTTGTTGTTGGAGCCATGATCAACTTATCGAGGCGAATCGGGATCCCTTCTATTTCAGCTTTTTCATTCAATTCATATTCGATGGCAGGCTGCTTAGTCACCGGGACCTCGAACTTCCAATCTCCCGTCTTAAATCCATTGCTCCTGTAACCAAATCCCAGCATGGCCTCATGACCGTCAGGAACTAGTTCTTGAATCCTTTCTACATTCAGTTTAATAACCCCGCTATCTTCCTCAAGCGGCCGCAGTCCAACCACACCGTAAAAAGTATTCTTTCCCTTTTTATTCATCTCCGCTTTAAGATCAGGAGGATGAAACCGAGGATATATATCCTGCTTCATGATTTCCATCTCATTTTCTATAAAAAGCCCTTCCTCAAAATTCATCACAAATTGTTTATCCTCATTTGTATCTTCAATTTCATAAAAAACAAGAGTCTGATAGTCATCAGCAACGACGCCTTTGATCCTGATTTTCACGCCATCACTTTCCGCTTCCAGGTTCATCCTCTCGCCAAGGTCCTTTTGCAGGAAGGCACGCAATTGCTCGTTTTCTTCGGTCCATCCATAATAAACATTGGCAAAAGCGCCAGTAAAGAAACCCGTCCCCATCAAGAGGGCAAATACACTTGCAAAAATAAGTGCGACTTTCTTACGCTTTTTGAACTTCTGCTTCCTATGATTCTCTTTTTCCGCCAGCCGCTCTTTGATTTTCGCGATAAAATCTATTGGTCCAGGCAAGTCACTCATCCACTCAGCATGATGCAGCATCATCGTGACATCCTGAAAGGCAGCCAAATCCTCCTGGCATTCTGCGCACTCGTAAAGATGAATCTCGAACTCTATCTTCTCCGGCCTCTCCATCGTTTTTTCAAGATAATCAATGTAGTTCTTCTGATATTCCTTGCACCCATTAAAGGGTGATCCGCACAATTGCCTTCTGACCGACTGAGTTCCCGAGAACAACAGCTCTTTCATTTTATCCTGGGAAACTCGTAAAATATTCGCAGCTTCCTCCTGGGAGAACCCTGTGCCATAGGTAAGCACCATCGCTTCCTTTTCCTCTTTTGGAAGCTGATCAAGTGCATGAAATAAATCCTGATGCGATGCAGCTTCATCGGATGCCAGCCTGACGTCATCGTCTTGTGAAAGCTCCCGGCAGATTTCGATGAAAATCGAAGCAACCCATATTTCGAATGAGGTTTCCCTTTTATATCGAGGCAATTCATTATGCACCTTAACGATCGACCGGTAAAATAACTCCTCCATTTGCTGTGGATTTCGAAGGTAAAACCAGCCTAGTGCGTAAAAGGATTGCTGATGCCGCCCAAACCAATCCACGACAGAATCTATCCCTTTTTCCTGCAAAGATACAACCGTAATGGAGTCCACCCCTGGGACCATAATTGTTCCCCCCTTTTAACACGCTCTATCTCTACTTCCATTTTACCTTTAATTTCCTATTATGCTAGATGTCTTTTACTTTTTTGGAGTGATCGGTGCCTTATGATCAGTGAGCAGAGTTATTTTACCAGTAGTCAATAAGGTTCCTCCCTTCTATGTCGCCTTTCACTCCCTGCCATTCTAGAACCTTTTAAAAAGAAACAAAGAAGAAGCACAGGGGGCTGTCCCTGTGCTTTACAGTGCGGATACTTTATTTCTTCCTGTCCGTTTTGATTTATATAAGGTGTCGTCTGCTTGTTTGATGAATTCTTCTAAGCATTGAGTTGTCTCTAAATAGGTTGAGGCACCAAGAGAGATGGTGATCTGGATTTCCTTGCCATTTGGTAAGGAGAATCGATGATTTTCCACTATTCCCCGGAGGCGTTCTGCGATTTCCAGCGCTTGAGTATAGGAGCAATTCTTTAATAACAGTGAAAATTCTTCACCGCCATTTCTTGAAACAATATCACTTGGGCGTGAGCAGGTGATTAACAGTCCTCCCAATTGCCTTAAAACTTCATCTCCAGCTTGATGACCATACGTATCATTGACCTTTTTGAAGTGGTCGATATCAATCATAAGCAACGATAATTTTTCATTAAGCTTCTGGGCACTTTCTAAACTTTCATTCAATGACGAATCGAACTGTCTTACATTATTTAACCCCGTAAGGAAGTCTGTTGCCGACTGGGTTTTCAGCTGCATAAACATTTGGTTCGACTGAACGATGTACCCTGCCAAAAAATACACCAAAACTCCCGATATTGTCGTAATAACCCAATAGTTAACCAAAATTTGGTACACTTGATCTGAAAAACCCATTAGATACAAAAAGCCGAAGGAAATCGTAATTAAACTGATCAATCCCATGATCGTCCACTTAATAAAGTCCGATCCCTTCACCTTTTTTTGGACCAGTGCGGCAAACGCCGCAATAATAAACATTATGAGCACAGTGACCAGAAATGTTTCGAGACTTCCATCAAAAAATACTAATCTGCTGATATTGATTATGGTGGCGGCTACGAAAGCTGGCACGAATCCTCCATAAAAAGCAGACAACAGGATCGCGATATGACGCAAGTCCATCATGATCATAGGAGTAATCTGGATACTAAAAGCCATTAACACTGAACCAAGTATTCCCGCTAATGCCCCAAGTTTTACCTTTTTAAGAGTTGTATCTATCTCCGGATTGTTCTTAAATAAACTTCCCCCAATAAACAAAAACGTGATAACAAAACTAGAATGTATAAAAAAATCTTTCAGCAAAACCATACCACCTAAAACGTGAATTTCGACTTCCTTTTATAGAATACGAGATTACGGACAATTTTACTATAAGATTCCGGATATTTCCTGATATCGCTAACTACAAACAGAGGGACGTTAAGGGTGTAACACAATATGTTCAATTTTACTTGAAACGACCTTTTGAGAATATGGCCATCTTCACTGCCAATTTAAGTCTTGATAACTTCCATCTAGTAGAATGATTATGTAAAAGCAATACGATTGGAGGAGCGGTTCTGAAAGAGCAAAAATCCTTGTCATTTGTGGTGACTTGTCTTACTGGGCTGGGTATAATATATTCATAAAGAAGGAGGTGAAATGAGATGGAGAAAATATTGAATAAGATTTTAGATCGTTTGGATTCGATGGACAAGCGCTTTGACTCTGTTGATGCACGTTTCGATTCCGTTGATGCACGCTTTGACTCTGTTGATGCACGCTTTGATTCAATGGAGAATCGTTTAAGCAACTTAGAGAATGGCTACCAATCCATGCAATTAGAACAGAATGCTTTGACTAAAGGCCAGCAATCTTTACTTTCGGAACAGAGTGAAATGCGGAAGGAAGTGGCATTTTATTATGGCAGCCTGATGAAGAAACTGGATGAAACGAAATCAGAACTATCCAGTGAGATTAAGCATGTTTCCAATGTTCAGAAGCAGCATCAAGATGTTTTAGAGATACTGAATGAAAAACAGCAGTAAGTTCTCAACCATACCATCTCTTAACTATCTCACAAACAAATGCTTCCCGAGTCCTCAAGACAATTTATCTTTCCTTTTAATTATCCATAACCAAAAAACCGCCTGCCTCCGGTCTAACATCCATACCGGAGGGCAGGCGATTTCTCTTTATTCTAATCCCTGGATCACTAACTCTTTCACTGGCAGGAAGGTTTCGCCTGTATCACTGTATTTGATATTGACCTGGTCGCCTTCTTTTACATAAATCGCCAGTGGGTTCGTTTCTGATGAAATGATGTAGTTCTTTTTGTTATCCAGCAGGATGGAAACAATCGTGTAGTCGCCTGTTTTTTCTTTGTAGACGCGCAGTACGGTTCCGCTCGTTTGCTTTTCCTCTGCCTTCGAATTGCCATCCACTGTTCCGCCGCCATGCTGGAGAGCGGTCTTAAACTTTTTCAATGCTTCGTTTGGAGTGTTGCCATACACGGAAATCTCCGGGTTTGCTGCTGACACGATAAAGTAGTTTTGCAGGAAGCCGTTCGAATCAAGTACACCTGACAACCAGCTTGCCTCGCCATAGAAATTATAGATGATCGGCATTTCACCGTGCCATTTTTTCTCGATGAATTTCTTTTCGATAATCTGCAAAGCCCCTTCGGAATCCATATAGGACTCTTCAAGATTACCGGTATAGAAGGTCGCCTTCCCCGTGCGCGAGTTTGTCAGCGCATAACCGAGCATCGAGTCGACCCCTTCTTTCGGGCTGGTAAAATCGGTGAAATAATACATATCGCCATTTTCGTCGAATATCGGGCTGACCTGTGCCTCGGTCCCTTCATCTGAAGGCAGCCTCACATCTGTCTTGCCGAACACGCTGTTCCAATAGCCATGGACATAATTCCCGAAATAACTGTTCTGCAGACTGACCGCCTCAGGAGAAACAGCACCGTCAATGAATTCAGGAACATCGGCCAAACCATAGGATTTCGTCTTCCCGGATTCCGGATCCACAACGACGACCCCTTTTACATCAAAACCATTCCTGGCTGAGATGAACTCACCATAAGTCCTGATATAGAAAGGTTTTCCTTCATCATCAACCTCGAGTTGCGAGTCTCCGTAAAAAATAGACTCAGGATACTGCATCCGGATATGACGTTCGAGATTTTTATTAAAGTAAGAAGATGGTGTGTAAATCATTTTCGACTTCATGAATTTTGGATTTGCTGATGAATCAGTGGCGCTCACTGTAAAATATCCCGGTGTAGATTCGCCATTCCACCACTTGAAAAATCCTGAAAACTCAACAGGGGCAATATAGACATATTCTCCAATGACCTTCTGGATTTGCAGGCTACCCAGCTCATAATAACTCGTATTCGGAACCTGGCCGAACGCCTTCTTCATCTTATTACGCGCAAACTGCGGAGGGACACTAGCCGGGGTTTCTTTTTCATCAAAAGTTGAAATCTCCGTCTTTTCCCCCATTTTCGCAGATTCATATTTTTCCTCGGCGTTAAAAAGAAAGGCAATCATGAAGTACGCACCAACGAGAAGGACTGCCAGAAATAGAATTCCTTTAACCATCCTTTCCTTCCCAGCCGCAAAAAACGTTCCGCCAAATGTAAGCACAATCGCAAACGGCCATAGAGAAGATAAGTTACGATCCAAATTAAAGGCATAATAAAATCCAAAAGTCCCAACCGTGAAAAGGACAATCGCAGCAATCAAAAAGGCAGATGTCATTTTCCTGTCCTTCTCGACTCCTTTAGAAAAAGGAGTAAGAATGAGAGCAGAAGCCAATCCAACCAAAAGTGCAAATAGAATGATATTCCCCATAGAAAAATCCCCTTTTATTTTTGTCTTCTCTATATACGAATCAACCAATATAAAGTTTCATAGGGATGTATTATCCTGGTAAAATTTGTTTAATAGTGCAATTAATGCTCTTTTCTGTGCAATTACAGGCTGTTTTCACGCAATTATTGATGGGATTGGTGCAATTATCAGCTTTTCCCGTGCAATTAACCTAGTTTCGTAAGAGAATAATTTTTCCAGTAAAATCGAGTAGGAGGGGGTGACTAACCCCCGACCTCTCACACCACCGTACGTACCGTTCGGTATACGGCGGTTCAATTAAGTGTGACGTAGAAATTCATATCTTTGATATAGACTTTTGAGCCCTCGATGACTCCAATAAGAGTTATCGAGGGTTTTGTGTAAGATTGGACTTGAGGCAATTCTCCAAAATTTCTTTCTGGAATTTCCCCATTCGTATGCCTTTTGGTCTGGAACGCCAAGACTTTTGAGTTTTCTTACTCTTGTCTTCGGGTTCTTCCATTGTTTCCATTCAATCATACGGAGTCTTCTTCTAATCCACTCATCAAATTCTTTGAATTTACTTGGTGTATCAGCTAATGCAAAATATCCACACCATCCCGTTAGAAATTGATTCAATTTCTCAATTCTAACTTCCATGGGGATTGGTTTAGAACGGGATGTTAACTTTCGTATTTTAGCTTTTAGCCTTTTAACACTTTCGTTGGCTATTCGAACCTTCGGTTTCTTATTAACCGTAAAGCTAAAGCCAAGGAATTTTCGTTTCCACGGGCGGTCAACCGCTGATTTCCCTCTGTTTACTTTGAGCTTTAATTTCTGCTCAATGAAGCATGTAATGGAGTTCATTACTCGTTCTCCAGCTTTCTTCGATTTCATGTAAATATTACAATCATCGGCGTATCGGACAAACTTGTGACCTCTCCTTTCTAGTTCTTTATCAAGCTTATCCAAAAGTATATTCGAAAGAAGAGGGCTCAGGGGACCTCCTTGTGGTGTTCCTTCTTCTGCATCGTAGACTACACCATTTATCATGATTCCTGCTTGGAGATATTTTCGAATTAGCTTCAAGACCAATCGGTCTTGGATTCTGCTTGCCAATATCCCCATCAGCTTGTCATGATTCACTTTGTCAAAGAACTTCTCCAAGTCCATGTCAATCACCCATCTGTAACCTTCACTTATATATCCCCTTGCTTTACGTACAGCGTCATGGCCTCTTCGGCTTGGCCTAAACCCATAACTATGTTCCGAGAAGGTTGGGTCAAAAAGCGGAGTTAAAACTTGGGCGATTGCCTGTTGGATGAAACGATCTATCACGGTAGGTATTCCAAGTAACCTTACTCCACCGTTCGGTTTCGGGATTTCGACTCGACGTACTGGGTTAGGTTGATAGGTACCTTTCCTTAAAGAATCACAAAGGGTGTCCCAGTTCTCATAGAGATGTCTTCGTAGGGATTTTACGGACATTCCATCTATGCCGTGACTCCCTTTGTTCTTCTCCACACGTTTAAGTGCTTCTATTAAGTTTTCCCGTGATAGAATCAGATTCATTAACATGTGATATTTCCTTTCGACGTGAACGTAGAAATCTAATTATGTTATTCCTGCTCCACCCTCATGAAGTCCCCTGTGGATTCACCACTTCCTCCTTCAAGTAAGTCCTTTCGGATTGTCTGCTTCTACACAGGAATTGTATGCCTAGTTCTCGTTCTTCCTAATTGTTCAGTCCTTCCCTTACCGTCTCGAGCCGGTAAAGTACTATGACCTCTGCTGACTTCTGATTGTTCAGCTATCTATTGCTAGATAGGTTACCAAGTGTACTTGGCTTTCCAATCAGACCTCCCCGGGTAAGAGTACAGTCTTTCCCTCCATCTATCTGCTTCATTTACTCTGTACCACCTTCGGCAGTAAGGACTTTGTTTTGTTCTGCAAACTCATCCAATGGTACCTAGCCTTATATGAAGTTCGTGTTCCTCAGACCGGAGGTTTGCCGCTCGCTTCCTTCAGATTCCGCGTCACCGCGGACACCCTTGCGTTAAGCTAACCACTACTACTGCCTTCATGGCTCGGGACTTACACCCTATAGACTGCACCCATGCCGGGCGCACAGAAAAAGCACAGGATACGTTCCTGTGCTTCGGAGTTACTTACATTTAAAGCGATTCCCGAATGACTTTCTTTGAATGCGCCACCGATAGTACAGCAAAGATGGAGTACAGTGCTGTATAAAGTCCCATGACAATCAGCATCGGCCACCATAGTTCAGTGCCGAAGAAGAACCAGCCTGACTTGACGGCAAAATAGCTGTGCAGCAGCCCGATTGCTAGCGGGATGCCGAAGTTGAACGCTTGCTTTGCCTGGATGCCTCTCAGCAAATCGCCCTGGGTGAACCCAAGTTTTCGTAAAATCGTATAATTCGGTTTTTCGTCTTCTGTCTGGTCCATTTGCTTGAAATAAAGAATGCAGCCTGATGTGACAAGGAAGGTCAGTCCTAGGAAACCGACAATGAACATCGTAAGCCCCATCTGTTTCTTTTGGATATTTTCACTGTCCAGGCGTGATTCATTCATATTAGCTTCATGGTATTTATTTTCATTGAACAGGTCATTCGCTCTCTCCGAATCGTCTTCATCCTGAATCTCAATCCCGATATATAGTGAAGAGCCTTTTTGAATTTCAGGGTCCACATCCTTCTTCAGCTTCTCGAAAACAGTCTCATCCACCACGGCTACAGGAGATCCCCCGAAATACCGGGACACCGGATATTCTTTCTCCATTCCAGTATACTGCAGCGGGATGGTGTGATCTTTCCCGATGATCTCAATCGGCCCTGAGTCCTTCATGGAGATGAATTTCATCATGATATCATTGTAGCCTGTCATGTAGGCTTCATCCTTACTGACTTCCTTTTGGCCATCAGACTTTTCGCTGATGACCGACACACTCATGGCTCGCGGGTCCTGTGTGTATCCATCCATTTTCAGCCCAATGATGTCATTTGCGTTCAGTACCGCTTGAAGGACCTCAATCCTTTTTTCGGTAAAATTGATACCCTTCGATTTCAATTCCTCCATAAAATTCGCGGCAGACTTCTCATCCACAAAGGCAAAGTTGTCTGGGACCATACTTTTCGCAGTCTGCTCCGCAGAATAATAAGAGATATAGCTTAGCGACAATAATCCGATCGCCAATGCCGATACCGTCGTGATAATCGTCAACAACAGCGCATTCGACTTCATCCTGAACATGATCGAGGATAGCGAAAGCACCTCATTAATATTCAGATAGCCATCCTTCTTTTTCCGGATGATATTGGCGATGAAGCTGACAGATCCTTTGTAAAACAGATAGGTTCCGAAGATGACCGAAGCTAAAATGAACACCATGGCTGAAAAGAGTTCGTTCACGGACGTGAAGTCCCCTTCGAATAGCATGGAGGATACAAAATAGCCGATTCCAATCAGCCCGATGCCTAGGACACCGATCAGCATCTCCCAGAAAGAGATTTTCTTTACCCGGCCTTCCGTTTTTGATACCACCCTGAATAAGCTCAGGATGCTTTGTCTTTTTATAAAAATGAAGTTCAGCACCAGCAGCAAGACGTAGATCAGTGAAAAAACAATCAGTGTCTGCACCAGGGCTGTGCCGGAAAAATGCAACTTCGCAATCCCGTCGACTTGCGTGAGCTTGAACAGGATCATCATGATCAGCTTGGAGATGGAGAACCCGAGGAAAACGCCTGCCAGCAAAGATCCAAAATATAACAGAAAGTTATCGACACTCAGAATCCGGAAAATCTTGCCCTTCGTCATCCCCACGAGTTGGAATAGACCGATTTCCTTGCTTCTCCTTTTGATAAAAATCGCATTTGCGTAAGTCAGGAAAATGGCGACGATTCCGACAAGCAGGACAGATGCAGCCTTTATCGCAGCCGCCCCTTTGATCGAACCCTTTGTTTCATCCATGGACGGGTCATATTGGAGAGTGACGAATGCGAAGTAAAGCGCGACACTGAACATCAGCGCAAATACATACAAGTAATAGTTTTTCAGGTTCTTTTTCAAATTGCGGAGGATGAGTTGATTAACGCTCATGGTGCACACCGCCCAATACGCTCTGGGTTTTCATGATATCCTTGAAAAACTCCTGTCTCGTCTGGTCGCCTTTGTTCAATTCTGTGTAAATCAGGCCATCCTTGATAAAAATAACCCGGCCGCAATAGCTTGCCGCAACAGGATCGTGAGTGACCATCAGGATTGTCGCCTGCCGTTTTTGGTTCAAGTCACTCAGTTTGTTCAACAAGTCTGACGCCGATTTTGAATCAAGTGCACCCGTCGGTTCATCGGCAAAAATGATACTTGGATCATGGATAAAAGCGCGTGCAGCCGATGTCCGCTGCTTTTGCCCGCCGGAAATTTCATTCGGATACTTATCCTTCAGGTCGATAATACCCAGTTCACTGGCAATCTTTTCGAATCTTTGATTCGCTTCTTTCCTCGGCGTCTTGCTGACCGAGAGCGGTAAAAGGATATTTTCCTTCACCGTCAGTGTGTCGAGCAGATTGTAATCCTGGAACAAGAAGCCCAAATGCTCTTTACGGAATTCAGCCAGCTGCTTCTCCTTCATCCCGGTAATGTCTTTTCCTTCAATCTTGATCGATCCGTTGGACACCCGGTCGATTGAGGAAAGAACATTCAGCAGCGTCGTTTTCCCCGAGCCGGAGGCACCCATGATGCTCACAAACTCTCCTTTGAAAATTTTCAGGTCGAGCCCTTTCAACACTTCCTGTTTATTAAATTTATTTCCATATGTTTTATGAAGTTTAGCAGCTTCCAGTAAAATCATATCCGCACACCCTTTCTTTGATAATTTCATTATAAAATCCTGTCTCTATCCCTTCCTTCGATTCAGCTAACAAATGAGCAAAGGCATGTGACACTTTTGTCACATGCCTGTTATTTCGACAAATTCATTGCTTTTCGGGAAGGTAAGAGTGAACGTGCTTCCCTTGCCTGGTGCTGATTCCACATCAATCCTGATTTTCAGCGGCTGGGCCGCTTTCCTTGCAAGGTATAAGCCCATTCCGGTTGCGGCATGATCCTGATGGTGGGCAGTGGATGTAAATCCTTTTTCAAAAATCCGCGGGAGATCCCTGGAGTCAATCCCTCTTCCCTTATCCGCAATCTTCAGGATCATCTGTCCATCCCGCTGTTCACTTTTAATCTGGACATCAGAAGCATCGCTATATTTCACAGCATTCGTCAACAGCTGCCGTAAAATAAACGCGAGCCATTTGGCATCCGTCATCACCTCGTTGTACTCCAGGTCAATCTCGAAGCCAATCCCTTTTTGGATGCACCATGACTGTAATGTTTTGACCTCTCCGAAGATCACACTCTCCAGATAGGTCTGTTCAATATACAAGTCATTCTCCATGAACGGAATTCGCTTTTGATGCAGCTGCTGGTCCAATAAAAGATGGATGCGCAGCCATTCATAAGTCATTTCCTTTTTCAGCGCCTGATCCTCTAGCCGGTCAATCATCAATCTCAAAGCCGTCAGCGGCGTTTTCACTTCATGAATCCAGGAAAGCAGTTCATCCTTTTCCTCATCCAGCCTGTGCTCACTTTCGGAAACAGTTTTTTTCAGCGCCTCAAAATGATGTGTGATGCTCTCGGCTACCATTCCTTCAAACGGACTGAGCTGCTCCCTTTCTGAAAAATCGGGAAGGTCCTCCGCTTCTTCCAGCTCCTGATAAAACTTCACTTCTTTTTGGTAACGGATCAGGAGAAAAATCAAAAATATAAGTGCTGACAGAAAAACATAATAAAGAGCAGATTGTATAGAAACAGCGGAATCAATATAAGCGATAAAAACGACAAGGAATTGAAGCAGCAAGAATAGCAGAATCCAGCTCCGCCGTTCCCTTAGATAGGTCATGAACATCAGGCCTGTTCCTCTTCAACGGCCATATATCCCTGTCCAATCTTCGTTTCAATTTTACTGCCCAAACCAATCTCATCCAGCTTTTTCCGAAGACGATTAACGTTGACTGTCAGCGTATTGTCGCTGATGAACCGCTTGTCATCCCACAAGCTGTTCATCACCTCATCACGGCTGACAATCTTGTTTTTCTGCTCAATCAGCAGCTTTAAAATAAAGATTTCATTCTTCGTCAATTCAATCCGGCCCATCTCATTTTCAACTGTATTTTTATCATAATCAACCGTCGCCCCGCACCATGTCTTCAACTGGTTCTGTACCGCATTATAATTGTAGGCACGGCGCAAGATCGCCTGGATTTTAGCAATCAGCACCTCAAAGTGGAACGGCTTTTGGACAAAATCATCCGCCCCGAGCTGCATCGACATGACCATATCCGTAGGGTGGTCCCGTGAAGACAGGAAAATAATCGGCACATTCGAATGCGACCGGATCATCCGACACCAATGAAACCCATCAAACCTAGGCAGCTGGATATCGATGATCACCAAGTCAGGCCTCACTCTCGTAAAATCACCCATCACATCCCCAAAATCCGTCACCCCATGCACCTCATACGACCACTGAGTCAACCGCTCCCGAATCTCATGGAACAAGGACGCATCATCCTCAATCAGCAAAAGCTTTAACACCATAACCACCACACTTCCACTTCTATCCTCTCTATTTTAAAGGAAGTATTTTCTATATACCAGAATTAGTAGGGGTGATAGAGGCAGAGAGAGAGTTAGTTAGCTTACTTGCTTCATTGGTGTCCTCTTTTTCTTGTTTCTGGATTTTTTGGGCACCAATCCGCTTCATTGGTGACCTCTATTTCTTGTTTCTGGATTTTTAGGGCACCAATCGGGCTTATTGGTGACCTCTTTTTCTTATTTCTGGATTTTTAGGGCACCAATCGGGCTTATTGGTGACCTCTTTTTCTTGTTTCTGGAGTTTTTGGGCACCAATCAGATTATTGTAATCGAAACTTTTCATCCAAAAAAATAGCCAAATTAATTCCCACAATGTGAACAGCGGCGAAAACAATGTTTTTGCAAATCCTCCAGAGACTTTTTATCCTCGTTACTCACAAAGCCATCCTGATTCTTTTTATTTGCCATTTTGAACACAACCTCTATTTTGAATGATAACGCCTTAATAGTAAGACGGAGAATAAGGTTCCCCTTCCCTCCCAGATAACATTCCAATATGTTACAATACCGAAAAAGGAATCATCCACGAAGGAGGCCGGGCTAAATGGCGTTTATCATTTCCCTAATTTTCATTGTGATTTCAGCATTTATTTCCCTCTTTTTTAAGTATGAACTGGAGCGGATGTTCCTCAGAGGAAAGGAGTTTTTCCCTTTCCACATCTGCAATGTGGTGATTATCTTAATGGTGGCTTTTGCATCCCAAGTCGTTATGACAAGATATGTTTTCGGGCAACAAATTCATATCCTCCGGGACATCCTGATTCTGATCGCCATCATTTTACCTGTTTATATTTCCGGTCACTTAGCCTTTGAAAAATACAAATCCGTCTACCGCAAATTTTCACCTGCCGAGAACGGGAAAGTACTCGTCCTGAACGAAAAGTATATGAAAAAGAAGAAGCGGTTTAAAAGTCTTAAGCATTATAATGCCATGTCCAAGGAAGAATGAATTCTCCCCCTTTCCCGGGAAATATCGACAAAAAGCTGATGAATCCTTCAGGTACCCATTTTAAATTTCGACATTAATTAAAATAAGACAGCGAATCGATTTTCGCTGTCTTAGAAATTTTCTTATGATTTATGAGCAATAAATCCATCGCTATGCCCCCGCTTCACCAGCCATTGAAAAAATCTGTATTGCAAAACGAGGAGATAAATCAGAAATGGGTAAGACAGAGCCGAATACCAAATTTTCCACTCATTATACTTAATAAATCCGAAACGAAAAGATAGCAGCTCAAATGCTACAGCTAGTAAAGCAAAAGTTAGGATGTAAGCTAATCGCCAAATTGCCGGTCTTTCATAAGGAAATAAATTCAAGAGTATGATGCTGGTCGTGGAATATAGAACTACTTGCCCGACTAATGGCGGAATTTGTATTCCTGGCTCATCGAGTACATAGAATTTATATTTTATAGCTAAAATTGAATCAACAAACAACCCAAATAATGCGGCAAATAGTGAAGTTGCATAAATTTCATAGTGTTTCATTTTTTTTGGAATCACATAAGCCACTATTGAAAAAACCAAGCTAGAAATAAGCACAAAAATAGTTTGTGGTTCCAACAGCCAATCCCCCAAAAGAATAGTTATTTCTGCTTATTATTTAAATATCGGTCTTTAACTATTCTCATTCATTGGATAATGTCGGGGGGAACCAAGCTCGAATCATTAGATAACTTATGCAGCTGATAATTCAGATCCCTGTTTTCGTCGGTAAACAATCTTCGATAATATCACACTGCATTCGTACAAAAATAGCAGCGGAATGATGACGAGTATATCTGACAAAAGATCTGGGGGCGTTATGAGAACAGCTGTTACAATCAAGATGAAATAAGAGTACTTTCTCGCCTTTTGCAATCGGTATGGATTCAATACACCCAGACTCGTCAAGAACATGATGACGACAGGCAGCTCGAATAAAAAACCAAAGGGCAGGACCATATGGATTAAAAACCGAAAGTACTTCTCTGTTGTAAAAAACTCCATGAACATGTCTTCTGACAGGGATAGCAGGAATTGAAACACCAGCGGAAAAATGACAAAATATCCGAAGCAAACGCCCGCTATGAAGAGCAGGAATAGTGCCGGTATGTAGGCTACTGTTACTTTTTTCTCTTTTTCTGATAAGGCAGGCCTTACAAAAAGCCAGATTTGATGAGCTGCAATCGGAATCGTACCTGCTAGGGCTATCACAGCTGCAAGCATCAAATACACCCACAAAATATCACTTGGGCCGAGAACGGCTAATTTTATTGATAAATCCTGAACCAGCCAATGGTATATATTTTTCGCATACATCAAAGCCACCATGACAATGAGCATAAAACTACCAACGATGATCATCACCCGTTTCCGCAACTCACTCAAGTGGCCTACTAAATTCATCTGTTTTTCATCCACAAAATCACCTCTAAAAAAAGAAGATGAAAGTATGGTAGCTACCTGCATCTTCTTCAATTTCTTATTGAGTTACACTTCTTTTGTTTTCATCCTCTTTTTTCGACTCGTCATCGGCAACCAATTCACGTGTTGATTTTTTGAACTCTTTTAAAGTCGATCCAAACGCACGGCCGATTTCAGGCAGCTTAGATGGACCAAAAATAATTAAAGCTATGACAAGGACAAGAATCAAACCCGGTATTCCTATATTCTGTAACATTTACAAGACCTCCATTTCACGTGCTCACCAGCAAAACTTCATGATGTTAAAAAAGATGTAAACCATACAAAGTGTTCAGCTTACATCTTTTTTATGAATTTGTTACATTTTTACTCCGTGGCGCTCAAACGCTGCTGCTTCGAGGATGGACATTCCTTGCACCTTGGCTGCCTTTGCCACTTTTTCAGAAACCTGCGGTGCAAGATTGGCTGGTGCAGCAAATGACATTTCCCTTGCACGTGCAGAATTACGGCGCTGGAATGGCCCCCAAATCGCAAACGTTTTGCCAGGGCTTTGAATATTGACGAAAAGCGTATTTCCATCTGGCGAGAAGGTTGGGCCAGCCAATTCAGAACCGCTTAAACGGTTGGCGGCAAAAGGATAAACCTTGCCTTCCGGAGTGATCCCCATTATCCGGTCCTGGCCAGAACCATCTTCTGCATACCAAAGGTCGCCCCAAGGGGTACAGCAAATATTGTCCGGATATTCCATTTGCCTTGCGTCATTTCCCTCATAGAAGAGCTCCAATGTATTCGTGTGAGGGACATAACGATAAACGCGGCCAAGTTTCTTTTCACCCGCAGAGGTGTCATCGAACCAGAAGACCCCTTCCTGGAAGAAGGCTCCCTCAAGTCTGGAGAACACAATGCAATTTTTCGCAGCAGCTTCTTCACGGCACCAATGCGGATCAACTTCCTTCCACACAATTTTAAAAGTTTGTCCTGTTTTAAATGTGCTGGCAGATGGGTCTGCAACCTCCTCAATCGCAGCGGCATACAACTTGCCGCCTTTTTGCAGCGCACCTGGCTTTTGGCTCAAGTCATTCGGGATAAAACGGTACAGGAAGCTCGGGCTCGCATCTTCGGTTAAGTAAACATATCCTGTCGCTGGGTCAATGGCACATGCTTCGTGTGAAAAGCGGCCCATTTCCTTGATTGGCGTTTTGGACATATCGTTTTCAGGCTGTGTTGGATCTACTTCGAATACATATCCATGTCCGTCGGAACGGTTTTCCTCGCAAGTCAGCCAAGTGCCCCAAGGTGTCGCACCGCCTGCGCAATTTCGGATCGTTCCTGAAGACGTTACATATTCTTTGATCACATTACGATTTGCCCCAACAACCAGAGCGGTCGTCCCGCCCTGGGCATTTGCATCATAAGGATTTTTCCCAAAAGCGGGACCGGATGATAACTCATGATTGCGGACAAGGATCGTCGTGTTGTTCTGTCCTTCAAACGCCGCCATTCCATCAAAAGCACCAGGAATCTTGGTTCCGTCTGTCATCAAGTCGCCTTCTCTGGAGATGATTTTGTAATGGAAGCCTCTTGGAAGATCGAGAATGCCATTAGGATCTGGAATCAACTCTCCATACCCGCCAAATCCGCTGGTTGGCTTATTTGCAGAATCCGCTAGGGCTGTGGAACTTAGGCCCATCACTCCAGTGCTGCCAAGAGTAAGGGCAAGCGCGCCCATCCCGCCTGCTTTTAAGAAATCCCTTCTGTTCAAGCCGCTATTCGTATTTTGATCAGTCATACCTCATCTCTCCTCATCCTATGTATTTTTTGAATCTAGTAATAGATTAAATGGAAATTATTAAGAGATAACCAGAGTTTTGTAAAAATTCAGTATAAAGACTGTAAATGAATATAAACCAAACAAAAAGACCCTGTGCAGCAGACTCTCATTAAGAGCCCCTTGCACAGGGTTCATTTTAATAGGCGTTCAATCTTAGGAGATCTTCGCCACTACTGTTTGATTCTTGCCGTTCCTCTTTGCTTCATACAAGCTATCATCTGCAGCTTTGAAGAAGCTTTCCTTTCCGAGACCAGCTACATAGGAACACATTCCGACACTAATCGTGACAGGCTTATGATCCATTTCCGGATGTACGATTTCACTGATATTTGACCGTATACTATCAATTAATTGGTAGGATACATGTTTATTTTTTTCAGTAAAAATCACCGCAAATTCTTCGCCGCCATACCTTGAAACAAAATCATCTGGTGTGACATTCAGCTTTAGCTGTTCACCCACGCGCTTGAGAACAATGTCACCTACCCAGTGACCGAATTGGTCATTCACTTTTTTAAAATTATCAATATCAATAATCGCAAGCTGGAAGGATAAATGGTTCTGATCACTTTGCTCGATCAATCTGTCGAGGTATTCATGAAACGTCTTATGATTGTACAAATCGGTCAGCGCATCCATTTTGCTTGCCTTGTCCATCATAATATTCCGTACCATTAATTCTTCCTGATTTCTTATCGATTCTTCCAGGTGCTTTAGCAAATAATGACCGCGATAAATGATTCCGACGGATATAAACACGAATCCAATGAATATCCCTATGAATGCAAAGATATCCCTTCTCTCAAGTTCTCTGGAAAGAGGCTCATAGAAGAAATAAAGAGACAAGATGGAGATCAAACTCAAAATACCAGTAAAATAAATCTTCTCCTTTTGATAATATAAAGCAGAAATGAGAACGCTGATAATCAGCAAATAATGAATGCCTTGCGCAAAAGGAAAGTTAATGATATAAACGTGGAGAATTGCGAAAATCCCCAGGAGCAGGATATACTCTCCCCATCGCTTGAACATGTAATATAACACATGTGTCAGAGCTAGGATCACGACTGTATAGATTGTCGGTAACAAGACGTTTGAGACCGCTACTCCCATAAAGCCTTCCACATTAAATTGAAATGAGATTAAGGTTCCCATTACGGATAGAAGAATAATGACGATGACCATCCACCATGAAAATTTTAAAATCAACCTGTTCAATCCAGCTATATCGTTCCATTCTTTTTGTTCCTTCATGGGGTCCTCCTTGTATCTGTTAAACCTTAACTTTAACACGAAAATCCTGCTGCAATGGCAACAGGAGACTCTTCTGCTCAAAATGAGTTTCAATCGCTCTATTATTGTTTGCTGCAGTGTCATGATGGTTGCAGGAACGAAGCAAACAGTCAGTGCCTTTCATAAGCAGATGCCTTAGTATGTATGGAACAGAATTTATAGTGATGACGAAATGAATATTTTTCGAGAAATTATAACCTTGAATTCAAGATATCTTTACTTTCATTATATCGGGATTTCAGAGAATAAGTTAACTGAATTCAGAAGATAAATTTTAATAAAAAAAGCCATCCGGATCATTCAATCCGGATGGCTTGCGCATATTTCAGTTTATTTATCTTACACGAGGGAAACCAAAGCCAGAAGCATAGTCATCGCCTGTAGCTGCTCCTGTTCCGCCTTTGATGTCATAAAGCTTCGCACGTCTTTGGATTTCGGCACGCAGCTGTGAGTTGCTCCAATACTTATTCGAAGACCACAGCTTAGCTGCAAGGCCGGAGATATGTGGTGTCGCCATTGATGTACCGCTCATTGTTGTATAGTTTCCATCTACTGCTGTTGAATAAATTCCGCCGCCTGGTGCAGCTACTTCAACGTCCTTTTCCTGGATGTAGTAGTCACCATCAGTATATGGGTTTCCGCGAGAAGAGAAGTCAGAGACTTTATGTGTTCCATTGACGAATGTGTTATCCAATGAAGCTACCGCAATCGCATTTGTTAAAGCGCCAGGATAACCAATCGTGTTGGAGCTTGGGCCACTGTTGCCTGCTGCTGCAACCACTAATGCGCCTTTGCTGTATGCATAGTCAACAGCACTTGCAATCATGGAATCTTTGCCGCTTGAACCTAATGACATCGAGATGACGACTTTGGATCCTGTACGGACGCCTTCATCTGCAGCATGGCGGATTGCCCCTGCGATATCATCTGAATAACCTGAACCATTATCGCCTAATACCTTGTAGCCCCATAGTTCAGCATCAGGTGCTACTCCGTACACTCCTGCTCCATCATAGCCACCATTGGCAACAGCTGTTCCCGCTACATGTGTGCCATGGCCTTGACGGTCAGTACATGATCCATTAACCATGGAAGAGTACGATTGGGTAAAATCTTTACATTGTTCAACATTGTCCGTCAAATCTATGTGATTCCGGTTGATGCCTGTATCAAGGACAGCTACCTTGATGCCATCGCCACCGCTTGTAGATTGGATGTAGTTATCGTTATAAATTGCTTGAATTCCCCAAGGAGTCTGATCAGATGGATAAGATGCCTGGGCAGTGTAATCACCCTTGTTCTTGCCATTCCCCTTTCCATTGTCATTCCCTTCAACGCGAGCATCTATGGTATATTGCTCTACCTGAGAGATCTCAATGTTCTTATTCTTCAATAGAGCCTGATACTGCTTGCTGTTTACTTCTGTTGTGAAACCTTGCTTTCCAAAGTCCCAGCGCTTGCCATACTGTTCTTTCACTTTTGCTTGTTCTGCACTCGGACCCTTAATTAAAACTCGATAAGTATCCTGGCTTTCTTGCACCCCTGCTCCAAAGGCCCCTGTCGCAAACATTGAAACACCCATTGCTAGACTAAGTACTGCAGATCCTAGTATTCTCTTCTTCTTCATTCTATTGCTCCTCTCACCTTTGAAAAATAGTAAAGCATGCCGGCTTGCAGAATTAAGTATATTCTAAATTTTCAGGTATCATCAACCCATAAACAGGTCTTTTAGTTTGGGAAAAATGATCGATAAAAATGGAGGATGAACAGTGATATGGAAGGAGAATTCCATTTGTAATTCCATTTAAAAACTTATTTCTTATAGGAGTTTCACTAACTTTGTTATTTTCTTACCTGCACCCAGAGCCCTCATCAGACCGAGCCCAATACCGTTAATAAGGGGGTTGCATTTGTTTGAACATCATTTTAGAATGGGCTGCCCCTTTTATATCAAGAATTCAAATTCAAGTCGGCTCTTGGTAACTGGTAATTGAGTTTGGGAAAAAGTTAATCAATCTAAGCAAATTGGTAAAATGCAGAGATTAAAACAGGAGAATATAACGGAGCAAGGATGAGTGGGATTTAAAAAATTGCATAAAAAAAACAATCCAGCTTAACGGTTTGCATTGAAAGGATTGTTAGTAACCTTATATTTATTTGTAAAAAAATGCGTTGCGAAATTTAAGGGCTTGAGGACTGAAGGAAAACGATTCACCACTAGAATAGTAAAACAGAGGGACAACCCCTCACCTATACATTGTTGCTCTATTATTCTTTATTCATCTGATAATAATTCAACAATTTTTTGATCGTCGTTCCTCTGACACTTTTACTGCTTTCGATGCGGTTAAGTGTATTCAACTTCAACCCAAGGTCTTCACACACTTTTTCTTGTGTTAAATCCCTCTTAAGCCTTTCCATTCTCAAAATATCGCCCAGACTCTCATGACTCATGTGATGGTCTCAACTCCTTAATTAGCTTTTTCTTATATCCTATAAAACTAAAAGTAGTCAGTCCTGCAGCTCAAGAATGGATCATCCCAGACTTTTACCCCGTTTTTTCCTCAGCAGTTCCATCCCGAACTTTTGTTGCTCTAAAATGTAGACGTCCAATTCCTGACTAAGTTCAATGGTCTTTTTATTCAAGTAACCATTTTCCTTTATGCTAATGATCATTTTTCTGCGAGTTTCTTCAATCAGGTTCTCCTTAGTCATGACGCTGCACACCTCTTTTTCTTCAAAAAATCTTTACACAAACTTAACCTTAACGACATGTATCCTACTCTACTATTATGGTAGAATTAGTCCTTTTTGAATATTGAGTGTTTGTTCTATCTTTCTAGATACTTGATTATAGGCGTGATAGTACTAAGGTTATAGAGTTCATTTTTTTTGCAAAAAAAACTGCCATAAAGGCAGCTTGATGTTAATTCAAATAGGGAACCAGTTTATTTTGCACGGCGTAGATAATGGCTTGAGAGCGGCTGTTCACGTTTAGTTTCTTATAGATTTTGTTCACATGGATTTTTACCGT
Organism: Mesobacillus jeotgali; assembly: GCF_031759225.1. Classification (NCBI taxonomy): domain Bacteria; kingdom Bacillati; phylum Bacillota; class Bacilli; order Caryophanales; family Bacillaceae; genus Mesobacillus; species Mesobacillus jeotgali. Next base: position 586,428 of record NZ_CP134494.1, on the reverse strand, counting down.
TTTATCGCTTATGGATAGCTGTGCAGCTATTTCCTTATTGGACTTCCCTCTGACTAATTCATTAAGGACTTCCTTCTCCCTGTTGGTCAATTCATTTTCCTGGTGGGTAAAGTCGCTTTGGATCCTGTGATAGGAAATCAATTTACTTGCCATCTTAGGGTGAATGATGGAGTCCCCTTTGTGGATTTTCCGAATGGCGTCAATGACTTCCATGGAGGAAGCATCCTTCAATAAATATCCATCCGCACCTTCACGGAGGGCCGATTTGAGGTATTCATCATGATCAAACATCGTCAAGATTAGTATTTTACAAGCTGGATGCTTTTCTTTGATCAGCGAAATGAATTCTATCCCATTCTTATCCTGCAGGTTGATATCCAAAACGATCACATCTGGCACAATGGTATCCAATTTCGCTAATAAACCGTCCCCTGAATCTGCTTCTCCTACGAGGAGCAAGTCCTCTTCAACATCCAAAATACTGCGGATCCCATCCCTCAAAACTGTGTGGTCATCCACAATCATAACGTTAATCATACTCTCTCACCCCTTTAATAATGTGTGGTATGCCAAGCCGAATCTCCGTTCCTTTTCCCTCAGCACTGTCAATCTCAAGTTTGGCTCCGAAATCATGCGCGAGCTCGCTCATCGTGAGGATGCCAAAATGAGGTTCCGTCTGTCCTTTTATCAACTTGTCATATAATGAAAAGCCAATTCCATCATCCTTGATTTTGATCATCGTCTGTTCACGGCCATATTTAAGCATGACCTCGATTTTATCTGCCTGTGCATGTTTTACAGAGTTTTGCAGGCTTTCCTGGAAAATATCATAAATCACCTTTTCTACTTGATAGCCTAAAGAGTAAGGCTCGCCCTTCTGGGTAAAAGTGATATTTGCTTCTTTTTCCAACTCTATTTTGTGGATTTTTTCTTCGATCGCCCGCTTCAGCCCATGCTTTTCCACGGGGCATGTTCTTAATGAATAGATGGATTGACGAAGCTCTTTCAGGCTGTCTCTAAGTTTAACTATCCATTGTTCAATCTGTTCATTAGGAAGATTCTCTTTAGCTACACTCATTTTTCGCAGCGAAGATTCCATTTGAAAGACGATGCCTGCCAATGACTGGCCAATGCCATCGTGAATATCGCGCGCGATTCGGCTGCGTTCTTCCACGATCAAAAGTTTTTCATTTTCCAGGATGAGCGATCTCGTTTTCAATGTACTTGCCAGGACATTGGATAATACGGTCAATAAACGAATCTCATCATGGATAAAACCAATTCCACTTACTCTGCCAACAATCAACATCCCAACTTTTTCATTGTCGATAATAAGAGGTGAAAAGATCTGCGAGAGCACCATCTTATTAAAGATACTATTGCTTGGCAGCTTTTCTATTTCCTTTTCGGTCACAACGGTCATTTCAGAAATTTCATCAAGATAGAGTGACATTTCATCACTCAATGTGACCTCGCTTTTTACCTGCCCATCCTTAAGCAAAAGGTTCCAGGCATTATGTTCCTTAACCAGTAATACAAAAGCATTGGCATTGAAGGTTTCGGCAAGAAGGCTTTTCTTTTCACCGAAATCCTTTGTATTGATCCTGTTCAATTCCGTACTAAGGAGGGATAGGGCATCCAATCTCTTTCTTTCTATTCTTGCTTTTGTCAGGATGGAACTGGTCGTGGTGATCCCGATCCAAAGGGTTAGAAAAAGAATAGTCGTAAAATCAATGACGTTCTCAGGAAGATAATTTGTATAGATCTCAAGAAAAGCGAGTAAGACGATAGACAGTTTGGAAATAAACAACTCTTGTAAAGCTTTGCTCTTCCACTCTTTTTTTGTAAAAGGGAAAGGCCGTATGGTAAAGAGGATATCATTCAGGACATTATTGATTAGAAAATAGAACGAAGTAAAAGCATAAATAATCAGAAGGTCTGAGAATGGATCACCTAATGGATATTGGCTAATCCATACCTTGATCAGCCAGTCCGCCCCCACAAGAGATAGCGTATACTGGGCAATGTTGAACACGGTTGAACGAAGAGATCTTTTATGATGGAAAGCTTCAAAAATCAGCACAAACGCAAAGGTGACGGTGGCAGTATAAATACCAAAATAAAGATTCATGATATATAGAATCGGGAATGTCATCGTGCTGAACATTGTGATCGAAAATAACGGGATCGGAAAATACTCCGCAAGCAACATTAATACAATCAGAAGGATCAGCACAATCGGCTTTTCCGGAAAAGGCGCAAAAGGAATCGAATACAAAATAAATGCCCACCCCAGAAGACCAATTAGCACTATATAATAGTCAGATGCCTTTTTTCGAAAAAGAATCTCTTTATCTGTCATACTCTCATCCCCTTCAACCTGAAAAAACCGGAACTGACCAACTAGCCAAATCCCAGCCATGTATACCTTAATTATAGATTACAAGTACTTATATGAAAATTCTATTAATTTTTATAATGAACGGAACTTCATCCCGGTTTCGGTGTTCCGTAACCCTAAATGGAGCAACTACTTCCGAGTCCTTCCTGTGTACTAGCAGGGAAAGGGAAAAAGCAGGTGCCTTTTTTCAGGCACCTGCTTCTGTGTTCTTGCAGCAACTTCATTCATAACCCGCCACAGTTTGGGGAATTCTCTTTATCTCCCGACATATAGTCAGTACCTTCTGTAACGGATTCCAAGCCAGATTCTGTTTGGGTGATTTCCAGCAACTCTTCATTTTGGACACTGTTCATCATTTGGCTATGCTTCTGTTTGTCCTTACGTTCTCTCATCGTTTTTCCTCCAAGAGTTTATTCTGTATTTTCTCCTGGAGGTTGATTCTTATTCGCAACATTCGGCTAGCAGATCGATTCACGGGACGAAACTTTACCAAGAAGACATTTCATTAACCTGTATAGTATAGCCTCATCGTTCGATTGGATAGTTCCTTATAGATCGGAATTTTTACCGGATCGACATTCCCGCCACTGATGATGCATCCTACTTTCTTCCCGTCGACCGGGACCTTTTTGTATAAAATAGAGGCCAATGCTGCGGCGCCTGCTCCTTCGACAAGCATCTTCTCTCTTTCAAGCATGAACATGATGGCATGGGCGATTTCTTCATCGGTTACGGTTACGATTTCGTCTACATACTTTTCGATGATTGGATAGGTTATGATTCCGGGTTCCTTCACCATGATCCCGTCAGCTATCGTGTGGATAGCATGTGGTGACTTCAATTTCTGTCCGGAAAATTTCTGATAGGTGGCAGGCGCCCCAACTGCCTGCACACCAATTACTTTAACGGATGGCTTGATGGCTTTGATGGCGAGTGCCACCCCTGAGATCAGCCCGCCACCACCAATCGGCACAAAAATAACGTCCAGCTGATCATTTTGCTGCAGCATTTCTAACCCAACCGTTCCTTGTCCTGCAATGACCCTCTCATCATCAAATGCATGGACAAAGGTGCTTCCATTCTGGCTCATTTCTTCAGCCGCTTTTTGGTAGGATTCATCGTATGTGTCGCCGACCAGGACAATTTCCGCACCATATCCCTTTGTGGCAGAAGCCTTAGAAAAAGGAGTATGCTTCGGCATATAGATTTTTGATCGGATGCCCCTTAACGAGGATGCCATGGCCACCCCCTGGGCATGATTGCCGGCAGAAGCAGCCAGGATGCCATTTTTCACTTCCTGGTCGGTCAGTGATAAAATTTTGTTCATCGCACCCCTTAGCTTGAAGGATCCCGTTTTCTGCAGGTTTTCAAGTTTCAAATAAACGTCGGCATTACTTAAGTAATTTAAAGTCGTACTTTGCTTCAAAGGAGTCTGGTGCACTTTATCCTTCAGCTTTTCCATCGCTTCCTCGATCTGAACGCTCTTTAACAAATCCCCAATATGCTCACCTCAAAATGATTATTTAACGAGTTCCCTCTTTTGCTTTTGCTGGACGAATGGCATCATTTTTCTCAGCTCTTTCCCAACCTCTTCGATTGGATGCTGCTTTTCCCGGTTATTTATCGCATTGAATTCGGCCCGGTTCGCCTGATTTTCCAGTATCCACCCTTTTGCAAAACGGCCTGATTGTATATCCTCCAATACTTCCTTCATGCGCTCCTTTGTTTCTTCATTAATAACCCGCGGGCCGGATACAAAATCCCCCCACTGAGCTGTATCGGAAATCGAATGCCTCATGCCTTCCAGCCCTTGTTCATACATGAGATCGACGATCAATTTAAGCTCATGCATACACTCAAAATAGGCGACTTCTTTTTGATATCCTGCTTCCACCAGCGTCTCAAACCCCGCTTTAACAAGCGATGTCAAGCCACCGCATAAAACGGCTTGTTCACCGAAAAGGTCGGTTTCCGTTTCTTCCTGAAAATTCGTTTCCAGAACTCCTGCCCTCGCAGCTCCTACCCCTTTCGCATAGGCCAATGCCAGTTCCTTCGCCTGGCCAGTCACATCCTGATGCACCCCAATCAATGCCGGCACTCCTGCTCCTTCTTCAAAGGTTCTCCGTACCAAGTGCCCCGGCCCTTTTGGCGCGACTAAGAACACATCCACATCTTCAGGTGGGACAATTTGATGAAAATGAACATTGAAACCGTGGGCGAATGCAAGTGCCTTTCCGGCAGTTAACGCAGGTTTGATTTCCTTTTCATACACAGCTGGCTGCTTTTCATCAGGCAATAACACCATGACCACATCTGCTGTTTCGCACGCTTCCCTGACCGGCAATACCCTGAATCCATCTTCCTCAGCCTGAGCCCACGATTTTCCCGGACGCAATCCGACAACCACCTGATGCCCGCTGTCCCGTAAATTTTGTGCATGTGCATGTCCCTGTGAACCATAACCAATGACAGCAACTCTCTTCCCTTTTAAAACGCCCTCATTCACATCTGCTTGATAATAGACCTTTACCATTCCAACCTCTCCCTTTTTAAAAAATAGATCAAACCAACAACTGCTTCATCATCGCGAGTTCCCTCTCGATAACCTGTTCGTCTGTTACATCCGTGACAAACAGGACATCAACCTGTTTATTGACCTGCTTCACCAGCTGCAGAAACTTATGGTCATCTTCAACCTCGAGGATGACAGACATTTTAGAAACGTCCTTCAGCTCCGGGTATGCGGACGCAACCGCAAGGCTCTCAATTCTGTACTGATGCTTGTGGAACATGCCCATAAGCCTGGTGAAAATTCCGTTTTGATTATGGACTAATGCTGTGACCATCCGTTTTTTCATGGTTTCACCCCAATCATTTCATGCAGCCCTTTCCCCGGCGCGACCATTGGATAGACCTTTTCTTCAGGATTCACACGGCAATCAATTAGGACTGGCTCGCGGTCTGTTAAAACTTCACTGAAGATCCTCTCTGCTTCGTCTTTACTGCTCACTCGATATGCTTTTATTCCATAAGATTCTGCCAGCTTAAGGAAATCCGGCTGCAAGGCAAAAACGGAATGCGATAACCGTTTTTCATAAAAGGTTTCCTGCCACTGGCGGACCATTCCGAGTGAGCCATTATTGATGATCAACACTTTCACTGGCAAGTTCCATTCTTTTAATAAAATCAGTTCCTGGAGCGTCATTTGAAAGCCGCCATCCCCGACGAGTGAAATGACCGTCGCATCTGGTTTTGCCAGCTGGGCACCAATGGCCGCCGGGAAGCCGAATCCCATTGTTCCAAGTCCTCCCGATGTGACCCAGGAGTTTGGCTGCGAAAAGGAGTAGAATTGGGCAGCCCACATCTGGTGCTGGCCGACATCCGTTGTGACAATCGCCTCACCATCTGTATGCTTGTGCACTAATTCAATTACATGCTGCGGAGGAAGAAATTCTTCACTATCAGAAAACCAGTACGGGTACTCTTGTTTTTTTTTCGCTAATTGGTCCAGCCAAAGGCTTGAATCCGCTCCTTCAACAGGATGACTTAACATCATCTGCAAGACAGCTTTCGCATCTCCCACTATCGGAAAATGCGTCTCGACATTCTTGCCAATTTCCGCCGGATCAATGTCTGCATGGGCAACCCTGGCATTTGGCGCAAAGGACTGCAAATTGCCTGTCAAACGATCATCGAAACGGGCACCGATATTGATCAATAGATCGCACTCATAAAGGGCCATGTTCGCGGTATAGCAGCCGTGCATCCCTGCCATACCCAAAAACAGCGGATGCTGTGCCGGAAATCCACCGAGGCCCAACAAAGTGTGGACGACAGGCAATCGATACTGTTCAGCAAAAGCAAGTAATTCTTCCGATGCTCTAGCATGCAAAACTCCTGCCCCGGCCAAAATGACAGGCTTCCGGGATAATTTAATTGCTTCAAGCAGGTGATCTACCTGTGATGGATCTGGATTGACTCTTGGCCGATATCCTGGCAGGTGGATCTCAGCCTCTGGCAAAAAGGAAGTCTGTAGTGCTGTAAGGTCCTTCGGTATATCGACCAATACAGGGCCCGGACGTCCTGTTGTCGCCAGATGGAAGGCTTCCTTCACGATCCTTGGCAAATCCTCTATCCTTCTCACCTGGTAATTCTGCTTTGTGATTGGTGCTGTCATCCCGACTACATCTGCTTCTTGGAAAGCATCTGTTCCGATAACCTGTGAGGCAACCTGCCCTGTAAAAATGACAAGCGGCAGTGAATCCATCATCGCATCGGCGATTCCTGTCACGACATTGGTTGCGCCTGGTCCCGAGGTAGCGATCACGACTCCGGGCTTTCCGGAAACACGCGCATACCCTTCAGCCGCATGAATCGCTCCTTGTTCATGGCGCGCAAGAACATGCTTGATCGGTGACCGGTACAGAGCATCGTAAATGCCCAAAACAGCTCCTCCGGGATAGCCGAACAATAGCTCTACGCCCTCACTTTTCAGTGCCTGGATGAAGAGATCCGCCCCATTCATGTTCATTACTTCTGCTTCAACAGTTACCATTGGCTCTTTCGCTTCCATCCCCATTTCCTCCTTTTCTTCCTATTGATCAATCAAAGCAAAATAAAAAACCCTTCCCCCTACACAACATCAATCATTGTGCAGGGGTGAAAGGCTTATAGCATTCCACGGTACCACCCTCATTCGCTGCATCTCTTGCAAGACACAGCCTTTAAAGGCAGTTCAGGTCACTTTTTTTAAAAAAAGGATCTGAACTGTCTCTTTTTGATAACGGGTATACATCCGTGTATACCCGGCTGGCCCTACTGGTATTTCAGGTCAGCACTCAGAGGGGATGAAGGAATTGGCGTATTGCTGGCTTCCAGCGCTACCAGCTCTCTGTGAATACGGAATCCAATCCCTAAACCTCGTCATCGAGTTCTCTATTATGTTTTCAAATTTCCCTTAACCTCGTCATCGAGTTATCTATTAAATTTTCAGGATGCCACCCGTGCTTGCTGAGGTGACGAGCTTGGAATAGCGAGCCAGATAACCTTTCTTGATCTTCGGCTCCGGCTGTTTCCATTGTGCTTTCCGCTCCTGTAATTCTCCTTCAGGAACCTCCAGGAAAATGGTTCTTTCCTCTAAATCAATGAAAATAGGATCTCCATTTTCAACAAAGGCGATTGGCCCGCCCTCAGCCGCTTCCGGTGAAATGTGTCCAATGGAAATGCCCCTTGAGGCTCCTGAGAATCTGCCATCTGTAATCAGGGCGACTTTCTTTTCCAGGCCTCTTCCGGCAATCGCGGCTGTTGGCGCAAGCATTTCCGGCATTCCCGGACCACCTTTTGGCCCTTCGTAGCGGATGACAACCACATGTCCCTCACGTACATCGCCACCTTCGATTCCAGCCAAAGCCTCATCCTGAGATTCATAGACAATCGCTTCACCTTTAAAAGTCTTGATGGAAGGGTCCACTGCTCCAACCTTGATGACGCCTCCATCTGGTGCGATATTCCCAAACAGAACAGATAAACCGCCGACAGGGCTATAGGCTGTTTCCTTGCTGCGGATGACATCACCATTTAGAACCTCGGCATCCTTTACATTTTCATAAAGTGATTTACCAGTGATGGTGATCCGGTCCGGGTGTACAGCTCCTTCCATTTCACAAAGCTGCTTGATAATCGCGCTGACACCACCGGCATTATGGACATCCTGCATCGAATAATCGGAGGCCGGGCTGATTTTAGACAAATAAGGAATCCGTTTTGCCACCTCATTAATCCGGCTCAAGTCATAGTCAATTTCCGCTTCATTCGCAATCGCAAGCGTATGGAGGACCGTATTCGTCGATCCGCCCATCGCCATATCCAGCGCAAAGGCATCGTCAATCGTTTCCTTGGTGATGATGTCTCTTGGCTTGATATCCTTTTTAATCATCTCGACCAAATGGCGAGCTGCCTCATAGATTAATTGATGGCGCTCTTCCGATGTCGCAACAAGTGTGCCGTTACCTGGGAGCGCAACACCGAGCATTTCCATCAGTGAATTCATAGAGTTGGCCGTGAACATGCCCGAGCATGAGCCACAAGTAGGACAAGCATTCTGCTCGATATCCAGCAATTCCTCTTGAGACATTCTCCCAGATTGATAGGCTCCTACGCCTTCAAATACAGATACAAGCGATAATGGCTTCCCGGTGCTGGAAACCCCAGCCTCCATCGGGCCGCCCGAAACAAATACAGAAGGGACATTCGTCCGCACTGCCGCCATCAGCATCCCGGGAGTGATCTTGTCGCAGTTCGGGATGTAGAAAACACCATCGAACCAATGGGCATTAATGACGGTTTCGGCTGAATCAGCGATCAGCTCTCTGCTCGGCAGGGAATACCTCATGCCGATATGCCCCATCGCAATCCCATCATCAACGCCAATCGTATTGAACTCGAACGGAATCCCGCCCGCCTCTCTGATTGCGTCCTTGACCACATCCGCGAACTGCCTCAAATGGACGTGCCCCGGAATAATATCGATATACGAATTGCACACGCCAATGAAAGGCTTCTCCAGATCCTCTAATTTCACGCCGGTTGCATAAAGCAAGCTTCTGTGCGGAGCGCGGTCAACTCCCTTTTTGATCATGTCACTGCGCATACGAAATTCCCCCCTTGATTTATCTCTATACAATTTGCTGTTCATAGACTTTGACTCCGTCCTCAACGACGGTTTTCCTGAACTCTTTTAAAAGTTGATTTGTGACAGCACCTGGTTTTCCATCACCGACCACTCGGCCATCCACCTTCACAACCGCAATGACCTCTGCCGCCGTCCCGGTTAAAAAGACCTCATCGGCCACATAGACATCATGCCTTGTGAAAACTTCCTCCCTCATCGAGAACCCAAGATTGCGGGCGATTTCCATGATGGCATTTCTCGTGATCCCTTCCAGCGCTCCCACATACCCGGGAGGCGTCAGGATCTCGCCATTTTTTACGATAAAAACATTATCCGCAGAGCCTTCTGCCACATAGCCCTGATCGTTCAGCATCAGCGCTTCATTCACCCCGGATAAACCGGCCTCAATCCGGACAAGGATATTATTCAAATAGTTCAATGATTTCACTTTAGGCGAAAGCACATCCGAGCGATTCCGTCTCGTGGCCACCGTGACAATCTCAATGCCTGACTCATATAACTCTTTCGGGAATAATGCAAGCTCCTCCGCAATGACGATGACCTGCGGCCTTGAACAGGAAGCCGGGTCGAGGCCCAGATTTCCTACTCCCCTGGAAACAACCACGCGAATATAGGCATTCAACAGGTCATTCACTCTCAAAGTCTCAACCACAAGATCGCTTAACTCCTGTTTGCTGTAAGGAATGGACAACATAATGGACTTCGCCGAGTCATACAGGCGATCAACATGCTCCTGAAGCCTGAACACATTGCCTTCATACACTCGAATCCCCTCGAAGACACCATCTCCGTATAGAAAACCATGATCATACACCGATACAACAGCGTCTTTCTTACTGACAAACTGGCCATTCAAAAAGATCAATTGCTCCTTCATCATCCATTCCTCATTTCCATATGTTTTTTGAAAAACAAAAAAACTCGTCCCTAAAATAGGGACGAGTTTAGCTCGCGATACCACCCTAGTTCCGTTTATGGATAAAAAAATCCACATTACGGCACTCAATCAACGTACAATCATACGCGTTCCTTGTAACGGCGGACCACCCGGCAACACTTACTGAAAAAGTTCAGCATTGCATCTCGGAGATGATTTTCGGATCAGTTCTGAACATCGGCTTTCACCATTTACCGACTCTCTGTGGAACAGGGCACTCATCTTACTCTTCTCGTCATCGATTTTATTTTTCCAGAATTTTATTAATTATAAAATTATCAGGTGAAAATCTTTTTGTCAAATTCTTTTTTGACTTTTTTTAAAATAGTGACAAATGGACGGTTCTGTTAACGGTCAAAAATACTAGAACCGTCTCTAAGTTTAGCCCCATTTTCTGGCTATCTTGTTTTTATTTGGTTGTTCCTTCTTTTATACCAGGAATAGAAGGAGTTGGCTGTTTGTGTTGGTATGTTTTTTATGCCTGAATGCTGGACAGGTTTTCCTCTGTTGACGGTCTGTATGGATGCGAGTCCGAAGGCTTTTTGCCATCGGGTTGCGGTGATCTCCGCTTGAATTATTTTGCTGCGCTTCGAAATAAATACTCTTGTGCCGAGGATGCCCGTCCTAAACTGTATAAACTCTCCATGGATCAGATAACGCGCATTGAAAAATGCTGAAACTCTTCCCATTACGACCAGAATGAAGAGAATGACAGTAAGAATGATCCAGGTTTTCTCGAAGCCAAGTATTTCCGGCTTGAAATAAAAGAGTGGTGCAGATGCCATCATCCAGATCCAGCTTGGCGTCAAAAGGCTGGCCCACAAAGCTTTTCTAGGCAGCGGAATCATGTTTTGTGAAATGGTATAATCGGGCAGGATTTCCTCTGCAATTTTGCAGGCGAGGTTAACAGGAAGATAGGGAAACAGCGAGTTGGCTCCATCCTTTTCCTCCCCAGCCTCTGTATCTCCAACTGTAGACAATGTGACGGCCGCTACACCTGTCAAACGCTTCATCAAGTTCTGCCTGATGTCAATCGCCTGTACCCTTTCCTTAGAGATCGTAAAGGACGTCTCCTCCAAAAGGCCTTTGCGAATATAGATCCGCTCTTGATCAGAAGAAATTTCGTATTTGCCATATTTCAGATAGGTCCATAAAAAACCGAATAAGACAGACAATAGGATCACAACTGTAAGGCCAGCCAACCATATGGGCCAGGAATCAAGAAATCCTTGAAGAAAACTCAATGCCCCCTCCTTTACATCCCAAATATCCGAGGCCTTCGTGTAAACAGAAATTCCGAAAGAAATCAAAACAAGAAAGCTCAATGAAGAAATGGCTGCCTTTATTATATTCTTCCTTTCAGGTGTAAAATGAATCGTCCGCCCATCGGTTTCATCCTCTCCGCGAAAATCTTCTGGCATTCCCTCCCTAAGCGCCCCTTCCAGCTTGTCAGCTTCTCCGTGAGTAACCACTGTAAATTTAATCTGTGAATTTTCCCCATCCATGCCAGTCTCAAAGGTAAGTGAAGTGACACCCAAAATACGGTGGACAATCGAGGTATGCCTGCTAATATTTTGGATTTTCGAGAAGGGTACCGTTTGCCTGGAAGAAATAAAAACACCCTTATATACATGAAAATGGCCATCCGCCGCATCGTATTTCTCAGATAGCCATCTCAGAAAAATCGATATAACGGACAATGCGATAAAAGGGAGAAAGAGCTTCCTTCCCCATACGATCAAAAAGGATTGCGAATCGGCTTTCATCACAAATAAAAACAAGGCGAGAAACGCAGTATTTCTTAGTAGGTGGATGAGTCCAAATAACATACGAAAAGGATGATATCTTCTTGCTTGTCTCATTCGTCCTCATCCTTCACTTTGGCATATTTAGCAATCTGATTCCGTAAGGAGACAGCCTCCTCTTTTGGCAAAGCCGGAATAACATGGGTGGATCCCATTGTTCCTATGCTCACTGAATATAGACCGTATTTCCTCATAAGTGGTCCCTGTACCGTTTCAACAGATTGTATTTTTGTCATGGGAATCAGCAGGTGCTTCTCCTCCAAGACCCCTGACTTCAGCTGGACAAATTCTTCATCCACTTCATAACGCCAGCTTTTATATTGAATATATGGAGAAATGAAAGCCCAAATTGCCGCTGGAATCGAGATAGCCAATAGGAGTATCAACACCCAGCCAATCCATTCTTTCCATAAAAATCGATCATCCAGATAAAACAAAATCCCCAGAACCGCAAATCCAATGAAGTTCTGAATGATTTCGCTGATGATCCAGACATTGATAGCTTTACGGGATATGGAGTTTTGAGGTTCTTTAATGTCTACTAGCATATAAATCTCCTATCTGCCATTCTATTCATCTAAAAAAATGTCCTCTAGCGATGGTTCTTCCACTTCCACCCGCAAAACATCCGCTTTGCATTGGGTAAACGCCCTGATTATTTCAGCAATCTTTTTCTCATCACCGATCGTGATGACGGTAACTGCTTCCCCATGTTCGAGCAAGGTACCCGCAGACTCAAGCCACTGCTTCAGCTTAGCTTGTTCCTGTATTGGCACAATCGAATGTTTCATTTTGACCGTCATGGTCGACCGGTAATAGGCCCGTAATTCCTCCATTGTCCCAATCTTATCGATGATTCCATCCCGCATAATCGCAATCCTTGTGCAAATCTTCTCCACTTCATCCAGGTTATGTGAAGTCATTAAAATCGTCTTTCCCTCTTCTTGGAGTTCCCTAATGAGACGGTGAACCTGAATAACCGATTCTGCGTCCATCCCTGACGTAGGTTCATCAAGGAACACCAGCTCCGGGTCATGAATAATAGCCTGAGCAATCCCCAATTTCTTTTTCATGCCAAAGGAGAACTTCCCCGTTTTCTTATTGGCATGCTGTAAAAGATCCACCCTTCCAAGGACCTCCCTGCACCTCACTTTTGACGCCTTGCTGCCCGATAACTCTGAGAAAAAACGCAGATGTTCCATTGGCGTCCATGATGTATAAAAGGATGAGTAATCCGGCATGACTCCCACTTGTTTCATCACTTTGTGATCCGGACCTTCAATCCCGAGGAGTGAGTAGGAACCGCCGCTAGGTGATATGATGCCTGTAAGCATATTAATAAAGGTTGATTTCCCTGCTCCATTACGCCCCAAAAAACCAAATACTTCTCCCTTTTTTATTGATAAATCAATTCCTTTGACCACCTTATGGCCGCCATACGCTTTTGAAAGCTGTTTCGTTTCGATCGCATTCATCAGCATTCCCTCCTTTTAAAAACAGCGGCTGCAACCAGCACCATCAAACCAGCCAACCCAAATATGATTAAAAAAGTGTAATCATCCCGTTCCAGATAGTAAAAAGGAATAAAGAACTTCACCCAGTTTACCCAGCCATTTTGCGAGAACGTAGTCCAAAACCCTAAAATAGGCAGGAGCAGCCCAAGGATATTGCCCAGGAACATGGTAAAACCAGGTCTTGGAATAAGAACAGATAACAATACAGCGATAGCGACCTGGTACGTGACCAGGCTCACTGTCTGAGAAAAAATAAACAGATCAATCTTTTTGGAATAGATACTGACAAGCAAAAAGGACACCACAAGGCAGACACACCAGAACATCCATATTCCTAAAAATTTCCCCAATAATATAGATGATCGTGATACCCTTGTCACCAGAAATCTCATCGTCCGTTCGTGAATTTCTCTGTTGATTGTGTCGTGGGACAAACCAAACACGAATAATTGTCCAAGCAGCAAAATGACAACTAAAAGGCCGATCGTATGAATATCCTCAGCCTCGCTTGCCTTTAACTCCATGGTGGAAAATAGGAAACTGGAAAACTTCGCTGAATAATACGACACAGCGAATAAAATACCAATCATTATGATGGATTTAATCCCTTTAAAAAGGCTAACAAACTCTCTTTTGCACATGACAAACATAATCCTGACTCCCTTCAGCCTGTTCTGACTAAAGTATATCCTCTCAACCTTAACCACACCGAAATACTACCTTAATTTTTCCTTAATTCCTATATTTTTGGAAATGAAATGTTATGATAGGGTTGAAAAATCTAGATTAGGAGAATACATTCATGCAAGATTCAAAATTGCTGCTGGTGGATGATGAAAAAGCCATTTTGCAGATGCTGACCACCATTTTGCAGCGTGAACAGTTCAATCAAATCGATACTGCCTCCACCGCCGCAGAAGCATTGGAGCTTTGCCGGACGAAGACCTATGACCTTATTCTGTTGGATGTGATGCTCCCTGACCGGAGCGGTTTTGATATTTGCCCTTTAATCAGAGAAACAACTGCTGCTCCCATCTTCTTTCTGACCGCTCGTTCTACCGACCTTGATAAACTTTCAGGATTTGCCCTTGGAGCGGATGACTATATCACGAAGCCATTTAACCCGCTTGAAGTCGCTGCCCGCATCAAGGCACACCTGCGACGGCATAAAGGAAGTCCACCTGTTTCCGTACAGACAATCTATGATTTTGGCAGAATTAAGATTAATACATCAGCAGGCGAGGTTACTGTTTCAGGAAAAAAAATAGACCTGCCAGCCCAAGTCTATCAGCTTCTTCTTTTTCTAAGTAAACATCCCAACCAGCTATTCAGCAAAAGCCAGCTATACGAGCAAGTATGGGGAGAAGAAGGATTTGGTGAGGACAACACGGTCATGGTGCATATCCGAAAGCTGCGAGAGAAGATCGAAATCAATCCGAGCAATCCTAGCCATATTATTACAATAAGGGGCCTCGGCTATAAATTCGTACCGGAAGGCAGCAATCATGAACATACATAGAAGATTCATCTATCAATTCTTTTTTCAATTAATTACTGTTTTTGTCCTTTTTTTCATCATACTGCTCTCATTTTGGGCTTTTCTTGGATATTCTCTGATGGATATGGAATCCAGACAGGACCTCTCTAAGGCCGAAGATTTTTTTGTATCCAGCCATGTAAGCTTCAAGGAAGAGAAGGCTGTTTTTGATGACGAGCTGAAAATCCTCGCAAAGGAACAGAATGGATGGCTTCTCTCCATCAATGATCAGGGAAAAGTCCTGGGAACTTATAATATGCCAGGAAAAGCTCCTGAATTTTTAAAGGAAAGTGAAATTGCCTCCCTCACTTTAGGAGGAAGCAGCGGGTCAGCTCAATATACTTATTGGGAGCTTGAAGATAAAAAGCGTTATATCCTTTTCGGAAAAATACAGTTGGAAGAACAACTTTTGGAACAAATCTCACCAACCGTTGACTGGGAACTCCAAAAATTGAAGTTATCTGAGAAGATCCAAAGAGAACTATCCCAAAGGAATGGTTGGGTCCAACTTATAGACCCTGAAGGAAATGTAGTAGATGAATATGGAGCTGAAAATCAAGACAACGAGTACACAGTCAATAGGCTTTTCACAAAGCG
This sequence comes from Mesobacillus jeotgali, assembly GCF_031759225.1. Lineage (NCBI taxonomy): Bacteria > Bacillati > Bacillota > Bacilli > Caryophanales > Bacillaceae > Mesobacillus > Mesobacillus jeotgali. The sequence goes on along the minus strand of NZ_CP134494.1, from coordinate 570,946 downwards.
ACATACGGAAGAAAGCTCCACAGCATTACATTTTGACCCAAGCACAGAACAAGCCATCCTTGTAGGGATTCCAGCAGTTAATAAGACATCTGCCTTGGAAAAAGGCATGTTTGATTCCTTAAACAAAAGTCTTATGGTCATTTTTCTTGTGGCATTCCTGCTGCTCCTTGCCGGAACACTGTGGTACGCGCGAAAATTTGGAGTGCCTCTGCTGACTTTAATGAATTGGATCCAAAACCTGGGAAGCGGAGTTTATCAGGAGCCGACCGATGTTCATGACCGGCCGGTAACTCGAAACAGAAAAGGAAAATTGAAAAGAAAGTTCCGGCTATATAAAGAATTAATTGCAACGCTATCTCAGCTTACCGAAACACTGAAGCAAAATGAAAAACAGCAGAAAATCATGGCCCAGACGAGAGAAGAATGGATCAGTGGCCTTTCCCATGATTTAAAAACGCCGCTGTCTTCCATTTCGGGCTACGCCCAAATGCTCGCCTCCACTGACTATTCCTGGTCAGAAAAGGAAACAAGGGAATTTGCTCACATTATGGCCGATAAATCAGATTATATGATGGACCTGCTGGAGGACCTAACATTAACCTACCGGCTCAAAAACCATGCTTTGCCAATTGCCAAGGAGCCGACCGATTTGAACGAATTTATTCGGCGGATCATCATCCATTACATTAATGATCCCGCCCATCAAGACAAATCATTTGATTTCACTCCGTATCCTGATTCAATTACTGCTTCCATTGACCCAAAATGGTTTCAGCGCATTATGGATAATGTCATCGCCAATGCCATTAAATATAATCCGCCTGGCACCGCCATTTCGGTTACACTGACCACCATAGAGGACCATTTAATTGTCATTACTATTGAAGATGATGGCATTGGCATGGAAAGCGCCACACTCGAAAAACTATTCAGCCGCTATTACAGAGGAACTCACACCGGCGAAACAGGAAGCGGTTCAGGACTTGGCATGGCCATCACGAAACAACTCGTCCACCTCCACAACGGGACTATCCAAGGCCAAAGCCAACCCCGAAAAGGCACAACCATCCGAATCATGCTGCCTACAAAACAGTGAGACATTTCTGCTGGTTTTGCACGGAGGTCCAGCCTGAAACAGAGGGAAGATACTGCTCTTTTATGAACAGAGAATCTGTCCCTCTGCTTTTATCTACATACGATACGTTGTAGCTCGCTTATCATCCACCAACTTGTTATATTCCCCACTCCCATCAACTCTTTTACAGAACAATTCAGGAAGCATGGGGACGTTTCTCCTGCTACCATCCTTGCCTTTAAAAGGATTCACTGGGTACGTCCCTGTGCTTCGCCAATTAATTATTTGACGCGACTCCCCATCAAAACCTCCCTTAACTGTTCAACGCTCTCGACAATATACACAGGCCGGGAGTTTCTTAACTCTTCTAGAGATCCATATCCATACAACACTCCTATTGAGTCAATCCCGTTATTACAGGCACCCTCAATATCGTGTTTCCGATCGCCAATCATAATAAAATCTTCCGGCATATGCTGGTGGTACTCATTTAGTATGTACTCAATGATTTCTGTTTTTGATGTTCTCGTTCCATCAAGGTTACTTCCAACAACAAGGTCAAAATAGTGTTCAATCTTAAAATGCTTTAATATTTGATCAGCAAAGACGGTAGGTTTGGAAGTAGCGACAGCCAAACTAAAACTCTGTTCTTTTAAAAACTTTAATAGATCAGGAATGTTTGGATACAACTCATTCTCGAATATCCCCTTTTCCTTAAACCTTTCTCTGTAAAAATCAATGGCCATCTCAGTTTGGTGTTCATCAAAATCGAAGTATTCAGCGAATGAAACCTGAAGGGGAGGCCCAATAAAACCTTCAAGTTGATCGACGTTAGGTGCAGCTTTACCCATTTTCCGCAATGCATATTGAACGGATTTGGTAATTCCGACTTTCGGGTCTGTAATCGTTCCGTCTAAATCCAATAGAATTACATTATATGCAGCCATGGAAACTCCTTTTTATCGTTTTTATAGTAGGACTTTCGGTTTAATAGCGACTTTTTTGTTTTTATAGCGAGTTTTTCATTTTTATAGCGACTTTTTTTGTTTTATAGCGAACTGGAAAAAACAGCTGATTTTTTCCAGCAAAATAAAAGGTTTCCAAACGTCGAACCAGATTGTTTTTAAGAGCATGGTTTTTCTTCTAACCTCATCACAACTGAATCTGTAACCCACTCATATCCAATCTCCTGATAGATTTTGTTTGTAGTAGGATTGCTGAGATCGGTATACAGACTAGTTGTTTGGTAGCCCTGATCCAACATCATTTGGGAGATTGCTGCAACACAATCAGAAGCAAAGCCTTTCTTTCGATGCTTGATGGGTGTGTAGACAAAATTGATGTTGATGTTTCTTTCCGTTGGCCTTGAGCCATTTGCCATCGAAACAATCTCCCCATCTACTTCCCACCCCATCAATCGTCCTTTTCGAATCAAATCGTCGGCTTTTGAATCCGCTTCATCCATGGAAATCGGCAGGTTCACGTCTTCGCAAAATCGATACACCCACTCTTTTGCAAGACCCTGTTCCTGTTCTGTCAGTGCCCGAAGCTTACCTTTTGATAAAATACTCTTCTTCACCTTTTCCAGCTTGTATAATCCCTGATTCATTTCCACGGTTGCCGTCACATTTCTTAGCTTAGAAAGATAACCAGAAAGTTCGACAATCAATTTCCGATCACCTACAAGACCAGGTATACTCTTAAATTCGTGATGCATCTGTTCAGCAATCAATCGAAGTTCGTCAGGCGAAAGTAAAGCAGCTTTTGAACAGATGATCTTATCATGCTGAGTCTGAATCATCACCCATACAATTTCTTCATCCCTTTGCACGACTGCCATTAACAGCGGAGTTTTTTCAGCGGAATTCAGCACTCCCAGAGACAAATTATTCACCACTTCATCCTGCTCCAAAAAGGATGATACATCTTTTTTAAACTGCAAGAGATTTTCATATTTTATCAGCTTGATCATACTATCATCCCCCAATTCTCATCTTCCTCCTACCATTGAACAAGGGGACGCTTCTGCTGTCCCACAAGGTGTTTTTTTACGATTTAAGAGACGCTGTCCCTAAGTCTCCTCAATCCCTTCATTACATAGAAATTACCTTTTTATTTATTGAGCCAGATAACTTTTCAATCCATCTTGTACACACCTTGTAGGCAGCCTGGAAAATAGGACTCTGGATAAATGTATAAATAAAGGTGAAAATAAAGACCGGTCCGCCCAGTAATATGGCAATCACCAGTACAATACTCTCAACAATGATTCGTACTCTGCTGATTGAATACCCGAGCTTAATTGAAATCGCAAGCATAAATCCGTCTCTTGGCCCTGATCCGATTCGAGCAGCATTATACATTCCTCCTC